>NZ_QPJF01000001.1:0-78332 GCF_003337665.1 Halanaerobium sp. ST460_2HS_T2 | reverse complement strand
ATTTGAAATCGTAGAAGGCGATCGCGGCCCACAAGCTGCTAATATCGTTAAATTATAAAGCATAAATAGTTTTATGAATTTAAGGCTCTGTTCATTCAATTGGACAGAGCTTTTCTAAACTATTAACTTTATTTACCGGATTCAAAAATAGGATCTAAAATTGTAATTTAGAATACAAAAAGTATTTGAGCGGCTAAATGCCGGTCTATAAAAGAGAAAATAAAAGCAATAAAAAAATAATTTAAAATAATGGTTGACAGGAGCATTTAATAATGCTAAACTGTAAAAGATGGAAAACAAAAACAAGTAAGACTTCCATCGAGAAAAATTAGGAGGAATAATTTAATGATTTACACAGGAACAGTTAAGTGGTTTGATGGGAAAAAAGGATTTGGATTTATTGAAAGAGAAGACGGAGACGACGTGTTCGCACACTTCTCAGCAATTCAAGAAGACGGTTTCAAAAACCTTGAAGAAGGTCAGGAAGTAGAATTCGAAATCGTAGAAGGCGACCGCGGCCCACAAGCTGCAAATATCGTTAAGTTATAAAGCATATAAAAGTTTTATAATCAAGAATTGTAAGCCCTGATTACTTTTTTAAGTGGTCAGGGTTTTTCTAATTATAGAAGCTAAATAAAAAATTATTTAATTTTTTGAGTTATTAAGTCAAATTCATTAGTAAAAAAATAAGGAAGTTAAATTTAACTTTATAAGAGAAAGGGTTTTTAGTGTGGATAAAAGAGAAATAATAAATCTGGCAGTTATTGCTCATGTTGATGCAGGTAAATCAACTCTGGTCGATGCTTTTTTAAATCAGAGTGGAGTCTTTAGAGAAAACGAAGAAGTTGTAGACTGTATAATGGACAGCAATGATCTTGAGCGTGAGCGTGGTATTACAATTTATTCTAAAAACTGTGCTATCGAGCACAATGGAGTCAAGATCAATATTGTTGACACACCAGGGCACGCGGATTTTTCCTCTGAGGTAGAGCGGGTTATTAAAGCAGTAGATTCTGCAATTTTAATAGTAGATGCGACTGAAGGCCCGATGCCGCAGACCAGGTTTGTTTTAAAGAAATCTTTGGAAAAAGGAATTAAACCAATTGTTTTCATTAATAAAATAGATAAAAATAATCAGCGAGCAGAAGAGGTACATGATGAGATTATTGATCTTTTCATCGAGCTTTCTGCCGATGACGATCAGTTAGAATTCCCTGTGATTTATGGAATTGCAGTTGAAGGAAAGGCATTTTTTGAGCTGGACCATGAAAGTGAAAACTTAGATCCGCTTTTTGAAACAATTATTGAGAGTGTGGAAAGTTATCCTGATTTAGATGAAGAGCCCCTGCAGATGCAGATTTATGACCTTGCTTATGATGACTATCTCGGTCGAATTGGTATTGGCCGCGTTTATCAGGGAACACTTAAAGATGGTCAGCAGGTTGAAGTCTATAAGCGTGATGGCTCAACTAAAAAGGGTAAGATAACTAAGTTATCTGTATATGAAGGTTTAAAACAAAATGCAGTTGAGGAAACACACAGTGGAGAAATTGTCTCAATTGCCGGGCTTCCAGATATTTCAATTGGGGAAACTGTCTGTGAAGTAGGAAAAGTTGATCCCCTGCCGATGATAGAAATTGCTGAACCAACTCTGGCCATGTATTTTCTGGTAAATGATTCACCATTTGCTGGCCTGGAAGGTGAATATCTAACCACCCGCCATCTTAAAGCAAGGCTGGAAAGAGAACTAGAAGTAAATGTAGGCTTAAGAGTTGAAAAAGCTGAAAACACTGAAGCATTTAAGGTTTCAGGACGCGGGGAGCTGCACCTTTCAATTTTATTAGAAAATATGCGGCGAGAGGGTTATGAGGTTTCAGTATCCAAGCCTGAAGTTTTAATGAAAGAAATTGACGGCAAAAAACATGAACCTATTGAAAAAGTAATGGTCGAGCTGCCGGAGAAATATTCCGGAACGGTAATTAATAAATTAAATCAGCGAAAGGGAATCATGCATTCTATGATGCCCGAAGGTGATTATGTACATTTAGAATATCTGGTACCAACCAGAGGTCTAATTGGTTTTAGGAGTGAATTTATCAATGATACCAGTGGTGAGGGTACTCTGATTCGCTCTTTCGAAAAATATGAGCCTTTTAAGGGTGAAGTTCCACAGCGTAAAAATGGTGTTTTAATCTCCAATCAGGAGGGGACTGCTATGGGTTATGCCCTTTCTAATTTAGAAGATAGAGGCGAAATGTTTATTGAACCAGGTACAAAAGTTTACGAAGGAATGATCATTGGCCTACACAGTCGTGAAAACGACCTGACAGTAAATGCCTGTAAAAATAAGAAGTTGACCAACGTGAGAGCTTCCGGTTCTGATGATTCTATTAATCTGGCACCTGCCAAGAAGTTTACTTTAGAGCAGGCTTTAGAGTTTATAGAAGATGATGAGCTGGTTGAAATCACCCCGGAGGCAATTCGTCTGCGGAAAAAGATATTAAATGAAAAAATGAGACTTAGAAATAATAAATAACAAATACTTGCATTAACAATCCGGCTGGATTAAATTCTGGCTGGATTTTTATTACTGCTCAATTAATTGAATAATCAAAAAACGCTAGAAAAAATATTAAAATTGAGTTAAAATTTAACTATCTTTTGTTTTGAGGCAGGAATATTTAGATTTAAATAGAATGATATATAGTAAGAGGAAGTATTCTGTTTTACTGAAATTTATCAGTAATTGTTCTTGACAGAACTTGATATGGGATGCTATACTATTAACAGTAATAATTATCAATAATTGGAGGTATGTAAAAAATGGTAAATAATGATCAAACAGCTCAAAATTTACGTTCCGCTTATGCTGGAGAAAGTATGGCTTATCAGCGCTACATAGTTTGGGGCGAGAAAGCTAAAGAAGAAGGTTTCGAAAATGTAGCTTTACTTTTTAAAGCTATCGCCAATGCTGAGCAGGTTCACGCTGGTAATCACTTTAGAGCACACGAAAATGAAGAAGGTGGATTTTTAGTTGCTGGTGGAGGAGAATTTGGTTACGGTACTACTTCCGAAAACCTTGTTGGTGCTATTGCTGGTGAGGAAGGCGAAATTGAACAGATGTATCCTGCCTACAGTTTAGTTGCTAAAGAGCAGGGAGAATCTGATGCAGTACGCTCATTTCACTATTCTCTAGAAGCAGAGCAGATCCACGCTAAGCTTTTTAGAGATGCTAAAGAGCATGTTGATAATGGTGAAGATATTGAATTAGAATATGTAAGCATCTGTCAGGTATGCGGCCACACTGTGGTAGATGGTGTACCAGAAAAATGTCCTGTTTGTGGAGAACCAAGCTCCAAGTTCCGTAAATTTACTAAGTAATTAATTGCTGAGTTGATTAAAATTTTTCAATTACTTTGATGATATAAAGTAGATTTAGTTTATTAAGTAATTATTAAAAACTATAAGGAGGAATTTAAAATGGGTTATTATGATCTTAAGAAGTTAGAAAACACTGGAGAAGATAAGACAGCCTTAGAAAAGAAGCATGTTCCTTATATTCAATGTCCTGATCAGGTAAAAAAAGGTGAATATTTTGAGGTAAAAGTTACTTTTGGTAAAGAAATTACTCATCCAATGGGTACAGATCACTATATTCAGTATTTTGATCTCTATGCCAATTATGCAAGTCTGGCCAGAGTAGACTTTACTCCTGATATGAAAGCAGAAGCAACTTTAACAGTTAAGTTAGAAGAATCCTGTGACTTAAATGTATATGCATTCTGTAATCTGCACGGTCACTGGGAAGGCTCAAAATCTATTGAAGTTGTAGAATAAGAAATAAAAAATAAAAATTAAGTACTTAATTGCCGCCCTTTATGGGCGGTTTTTTTCATTTTATAAGAAAAATTCAAAAAATATATTTACAAAAAGCTGTTGATCTGTTATACTTTATTTAAACAATAATTTAATTAAATAAATAAATATTTAAAAATGGAGGTGCTGAAAATAGAAAAGTTAACAGAAAGGGAAAAAGAAGTTCTTGATTTGATTAAAAAAGATGCCACAGTCAGCAGAGAAGAAATAGCAGCTCAGCTGGAGATTTCAGAATCAGCAGTCGGAACCTATATTCATCATTTGAGCACAAAGGGCTATCTTCTGGGAAGAGGTTATATCACTGCCCCTGAAAGAAAAGTTGTAGTTGTTGGAGGGGCTAATCTGGACATTAAAGGTTACAGCCCTAACTATATTAAGGGAAGCTCCAGTCCAGGCTGGATTGAGGAAAGCTCCGGTGGAGTAGGACGTAATATTGCTGAAGATATGGCACTTTTAGGCCAGGAAGTAGTTCTACTGACAGCAATTAGCAGTGACCATTTTGGACAAAAATTAAAAGAAGAGACCAAAGATGCAGGAGTAGATATCTCTCATTTTAAAATTTCATCTGCTCAGGAGCATAAAACAGGAGTCTATCTGGCCCACCTTGATCAGGAGGGGGATTTAATCGGGGCAGTAAATGATATGAGAATTTTAAAGGAAATAGACAGCAATTATCTCCGGGAAAAGCGAAAAATAATTGAAACTTCTGCGATGATGATTTTTGACACAAACTTAGAAGAAAAAACAATTAACTATCTTTTAGAACTATGTTCGGAAAAGAAAATGGTCAAAATAGCTGATGCAGTTTCTGTGGAAAAAGCACTTAAATTAAAAGGTAAGCTGGAAAAAATTGATTATTTAAGAGGAAATCTGGATGAAATAGAAGTTGTTCTGGATATTGTAAAGATTGAAGAATCCGAGAATAGCCGTAAGTTAAGTCTTAAAAATAGAGTCAAAAGAGTGCAGAACTTTTTTGAAGATAATAAATATCTGCCAGAATTAATTATTAGTACAGGTAACGATGGAGCTTATTATTTAAGTCACGATAATGGTTCAGCTAAGTTAAAGCATTTTAAGGCAGCAGAGATTAATAGTGAAGAAATTGTAGAAACTACCGGGGCAGGAGATGCACTTACAGCAGGCCTGGCTGCCGGGATAATGAATAAACTGCCGCTGGAAGAGGCTATAGAACTTGGAATTAAGGCTTCAGCTTTAACAGTAAAATCAGAGTTAACCTGTAACCCAGATCTGGCAGAATTAAAATAGAAATTTTGACAGAGGTTTAGTTTAAAAGAAATTTATTAAAATAATTGGAGGTAAAAAATGAAAAATTTAGAGAAGTATTTAGAAATCAAAGATGAGGTTAAAGAAGCAATTGAGGCCGGTAAAGCTGTTGTAGCTTTAGAATCAACAATTATTGCTCATGGGATGCCCTATCCTAAAAATATAGAAACAGCTTTAGAAATTGAGGATATTATACGAGATAATGGAGCAGTTCCAGCGACAATAGGTATAATTGATGGTCAGATAAAAGTGGGGCTGACTAAAGAAGAAATCGAGTTTTTAGGAAAATCAGATGAAGTTGTGAAAGTTAGCAGAAGAGATTTTCCTGTAGTGCTGGCAGAAAAAAGACATGGTGCTACCACGGTTGCTGGAACAATGATTGCAGCCGATCTAGCAGGAATTAAAATCTTTGTAACTGGTGGTGTTGGTGGAGTTCACAGAGGAGCCGAAAAAACTTTTGATGTTTCAGCAGACTTAGAGGAATTAAAAAAGACTTCAGTCGCTGTAATTGCTGCAGGAGCAAAATCAATTCTTGACCTTGGTTTAACTCTGGAAAAGTTAGAAACCTTTGGTGTTCCTGTGCTCGGCTATCAAACTGCAGAATTACCTGCTTTTTACAGCCGCCACAGTGGTTATAACTGTGATTACCGCTTAGAGAACCCCGAGCATACAGCTGATATTTTAAAGGCGAAATGGGATCTGGGACTAGAGGGGGGAGTTTTAATTGCAAATCCAGTACCAGAGTCAGATGAGATTGAATACTCTGTAATCAACGAGAAAATTGAACAGGCTCTGGCTGAAGCTAAAGAAAATGAGATTAAAGGTAAGGAATTAACTCCATTTCTTTTAGACAGAATTAAAGAAATAACTGGCGGAAAAAGTCTGGAAACAAATATATCTCTGGTTAGAAATAACGCAGTAGTAGGCGCCCAAATTGCCAGAGCATTTGCAAATAAAATCTAGTAAAATAAATATTATAAGTTAAGTGATATTACTATTTAAAACCACTGCGAGAGCGGTGGTTTTTCAATTTGTAATTAAATTGACATTAAACGAGTTAAATCAGATGATAAGATATAATTACAGGGTATATAAATAATAACTATTCTTGATTGATATACTTATATTATTGTGATAATATTAATTAAAAGATGCAGAGATGTCATAATCAGGAAGTGAAAAAAATGAGGAATTATATTATAAAAAGATTACTGCTTTTGATTCCTATAATTTTTATTGTAGCTGTAATTGCTTTTTTTATTACAAATTTGATGCCCGGTGATCCGGTTCGTGTTATATTAGGCAATATGGCAACAGAAACTGAAGTTGCAAGGGTAAAAGAGAGTCTTGGTTTAGATCAACCCTTAATTATGAGATTTTTTAGATGGCTGGCAAATATAATAAAAGGAGATTTTGGTGAATCACTGTATTTAAATGCTCCGGTTGCAAAAGTTTTGATTGAGCGGATGAGGCCCACCTTTTTAATTGCTATTCTGGCTGAAATACTGGGGATAAGTGTCGGTATTCTTCTGGGTATACTGGCAGCAGTCAACCACAGAAAAATTTTAGACCAATTTTCGATTACTGTTTCTCTTTTAGGAATTTCGATACCCAGCTTCTGGCTGGCTTTGATGTTAATGTTTGTCTTTTCTGTCAGATTGGGCTGGTTTCCTGTAAGCGGCTATGAACCTTTTATTGAGGTTGGATTTAGTAGTTTTCGCTATTTAATTTTACCTGCAATAACACTGGCCTTTATGCAGGCAGGCCTAATTGCAAGAATGACTAGAAGTGCCATGCTTGATACTCTCAAACAGGATTATATAAGGACAGCCAAAAGCAAAGGCTTATCAACTAAAATTATTGTTTTTAAACATGCTTTAAAAAATTCTATGCTGCCGGTAATTACTGTAATTGGTCATAACTTTGCAGTGTTGCTGGGAGGAACCTGGATTGTAGAGACTATTTTTGTGATACCCGGTACTGGTTTTATGGCGATAAATGCGATTATGCGACGAGACATACCTGTTATTCAGGCTTCGATTATCTTTGTAGCAGTTATTTATGTGATTTTGAATTTGTTTGTTGACTTAAGCTATGCTTTTTTAAACCCAAAAATTCGCTATCATTAAGGGGTAATAAATTGTTATTTTTAAAGAAATATAAAAGATATAAACATCCATATATCACAACCTCAATAATTATTCTGATTATTATTGCTTTTTTAAGTCTTTTTGCTCCTCTGCTGACAGACTATAATCCTGTTCGTAATGATGCTCGCAATCGACTTCAGCCACCTTCTTATCAGCATTTTCTGGGCACAGACCAGTTTGGTCGTGATGTTTTTACGCGTATTCTTTATGGAATTCGAACTTCGATGGAGGTTGGACTGGCAGTTGTGCTGCTAACAGTCATTTTTGGTGGGATTGTGGGAGTGATGGCAGGATATTATTCCCAAATAGATAAAATTGTAATGCGGATTCTGGATGCCTTGATGGCGTTTCCCGGAATTATTATCGCCATTTCGCTGGCAGCTATCTGGGGAGCTGGTAAATTAAATATTATCCTTGCCCTATCTTTTGCCTATTTTCCCAAGATGGCAAGAATAGTTCGGAGTGCTGTAATATCAATTAAAGATCTGGATTATGTTGATTCTGCCAGATCTGTAGGGGCAAAGGATTCAAGAATAATCTTTAAATATATATTAAAAAATTCGGCATCTCCAATCATGGTTCAGGCCACTTTTAATTTTGCTTTAGCCATTTTGGATGAGGCGGCATTGAGTTTTTTGGGGGTTGGTATTATGCCACCTGCTCCAAGTTTAGGAGCTATGGTTACAGATGCCAGGACATACATGGTAGTTGCGCCCTGGATGATACTTGCTCCAGGTATAATGATTATTTTAGCAGTTCTTTCCTTAAACTTACTGGGAGATGGACTGAGAGATTTGTTGGACCCACATTTAAAGAACACATTAAAAAAATAGAGGGGTGGAAAAATGAGGAGAAAAATAAAGATTACGGCTGTTGTTTTAATGACATTAGTTTTTTCACTGTTATTGAGCGGCAATGTTCTGGCTCAGGAAGAAGACCATTATGGTGGCACTCTTAATGCAGCGCTTCAGATGTCTGTAGCCCACCTGGATAGTGATAATTCAACTGATTCTCTGATTACAGCTATGATGAATCATGTATATGAAGGACTTTTTGAATTTGATGAAAATCTTAATTTAACTCCCCATCTGGCTGAAAGCTACCAGATAGGAGAAGATGGTCTTGTTTATGACGTTAAATTAAGAGAAAATGTGACAATGCACAATGGTCAGACGATGAATGCTGATGATGTAATTGCTTCTTTTAAAAGGTGGCTGGAGCTGAATAACGGTGGTCAGCTTGTTTCACCATATTTTGATAGGGTGGAAAAGATTGACCAATATAATATCCGTTTTAAATTTAAAGAGCCTTATGCTCCATTTTTGAATATTTTGGCTTCTCCAGTTTCTAATCAGAAGTTTGTTGTAAGAGCAGAAGAAGTTGTCAATGAATTTGGTTCTGATGTTATTGACCGCCATGTTGGTACTGGACCATATAAATATGAGGAATGGGTACCTGACCAGAAATTGGTCTTAACCCGATTTGAAGATTACAGTCCCAGTCCTCGGGAAGGTTCATTTTTTGCTGGTGAAAGAATTCCTTATTTAGATAAGATTGTATTTAATTTTATTCCTGATGCTCAGGTGAGAGTCTCTGGTGTACAGACAGGTCAGTTCCATTTTGCAGAGGAGGTTCCAAGAGATCAGTATTCTTTATTTGAAGCCAATCCTAATATAGATAATGTGATTATTTATCCGGATCGGATGTCAATGTTGATTTTTAATAATGCTAATCCACCTTTTGATAATAAATATGCGCGCCAGGCAATAGCATATGCACTCGATTTTGAAGAGTTGGGTTATGCTATGATTGGAAACCCTAAATTCTGGCGTTTAGAACCCGCCTTACATGAGGAAGGAAATCCCTGGCATGTTCCTGACGCTGGTAAAGGGATCTATGGAGTTTACGATCCTGAAAAAGCAAAAGAACTTCTTGACAGGGCAGGCTACGATGGAAGTCCAATAGTCATCTTAAGTGGTCAGGATAACGCTATGGAAAGACAGGGAGCAATTGCTATTCAGGATCAGCTTGAGAAGATTGGGGTAGAAGTTGAACTGCAGCTTTTTGATCGGCCCACTGTTGTAGAAAGAAGAGCTAAAAAAGAAGGCTGGCATATTCATCTATCTCCCTTTATTAAAATAGTTCCTGATCCCCAAATTCATCAGGGATGGACCGGTACAAACAAATGGATTAGCAATTGGGATAGCGAAGAATCACGAGAGATGGATCAGATTTTTGCAGAAATGCTGAAAGAAGTTGATCAGGAAAAGAGATATAAAATTGTAGAGCGAATGGAAGCAAAACTCTGGGATGCAGTTCCCTACTTTAATATTTTAGATTACAGCCGTCTGCATATTAAAAGAGCTGAACTCAAAAATTTCAAGGGCAGCTGGCAGCCGTTTTTCTGGAACACTTACCTGGAATAACTTTTCCAGTACTGGTAGCTATATATTAAAGTACAAAATGAATAAAAAAGCAGCAGTAAGAGGTCAATAAATTCCTCAAATCTGCTGCTTTTCTTACATAAAACGACATATTTTTGGTGGTACACAGTATCTGCATATTATTCAGCTTTGGGTATCTTATAATTTATTTTATTGAAAAAGTTTCCTAAAAGAATAGAACTAATAATAACCAGCGGAAGTGAGACACCAATTCTAATTGCTGTAAATTTGATGCCCAGAATTGATGCTTCCATAATACTCATCGGAATCATCACTAAAGAAGCTGCTGTAACATAGGTAAAGATTGAAGAATAATTTGCTCCTTTATGGTAGAGAGTATTAGCCACAGGAAAAGCAACAAAAGTTCCTCCAACTGTGGTGGCTGCCAGCAGTATAGCATAGATATATTTTTTAAAACCAGAAGTGTGACCAAAATTATTTTCAATACTTTCTCTGCTGACCCAGACATCAAATAAACCAATCAGGATAAATGCTGGGGGCAGAATAGAAACCATATCACGGGCGAAGATCATAAAATTTGCTCCAATTTTTTCACCTAAATTAAAATTCAAAAAATAAGAACCAGCAATAAAGGCTGCAAAAACAGCAAAAATATAGTAATTAATTTTATTATTTTTTTTCTTAGCCATTAGATTAACACCTCTCCGTATAGTATTCCTGTAGCAACTGCAATTATAGCCGAAATTATGAATCCAGCAATATTACGCCATACTGTTGCTTTGATTCCAAAGTATTCTTTTTCTACGGGGTAAGTAGCAACTCCAACCAGCATTAATGTAGTAATGAAAGCAGCTACTACCATATAATTGACACCTCTTGAGACCAGTATTCCTGCAAGTGGGTAGGCAATAAAACCAGGCATCATAGTAATTGAGCCAATAATTAATCCCATAATTAGACCAACAAAAGGAGCCTGTCCTCCCAGGTAGTTGATAATAAATTGGTCTGAGATCAGTAATATAAAAGATAAAATAATTAATAATTTAAGATAAGTCCCCAGAATTTTTGAGAACTTTTTCCAGCCGATTTTTAAACCCTGGACTGTCTTTTGACGATCTGCAAAAAATGAAATCAATACTGCAATTCCTGCAATATAATAAAGTGTGTACATTTATTTCTCCTCCTTTATAATACCCTTATAGGGTATCGCTATATTTATCATATGTTTAAAACAGCAGAAAAAAAGTAAAACAGATTACAATTTTTAAAATTATATCGCAAAAAATTGATATTTTATGAAGAAAGTATGAATTTTAGTCAGATAATTTGTTTGAACTGAATTAATGTATTATAATGAGCATTAGAAAAAGGAGGTAATATAAAATGAAAAAGAAATTAAGTATTTTATTAGTATTAACATTATTAGTTTTTGCTTTTGCACCTGCTTTAACTCTTGCCCAGGACACAACAGAAGATGGTCAGGAAACAGTTATTGATGATAATCAGGAAACTGTAACTGATGATCAAGAACCTGCCGATGATACAGATCAGGAAAATTTAGGGGATGAGGAATCCGCAGATGATCAGAACCAGGAAGAATCAGACATTGAAGAAGAACTTGATCAAACTTATCAAAACTTAGAAGAGCTGCTTGCAGATCTGGAATCAAATGAAGATTTAACAAGTGTAGAAAGAGTCACTTTAGAAAGAAAATTAATTGAATACGATGAAAACTTAAATATTGATAGTATTTCTTCTGTAGTTGATAAAATTTTAGCAGATGAAATTGATCTGGGTCAGGGATTTGTGATTTTAAACAATATTCAGGAGAGTGTGAAAAATGGTTTTGAAGAGGACAGGGCCTTAAAACTTATTAACAACTTTGAGGAAGAAGGTAACGGCCAATTAGCTTTTCAAACTGCTCTCGAATTACGCAAAATAAGTCGTGAAGATAGAGATGGAGAACAGGCATCAGCATTTGCTGATGAGGTGGATTCTATTATCAAAGAAAATGGAAGTATTGAAAATTCCGAATTAAAACAGCTGGCTGCAGAGTATAGAAAAGAAGCCAGAAAAGAAGAGCGAGAAAAAATGAAAGTTGAAAGAGAAAACAATTCAAATTCAATCTCTGATAATTCTTACGACCAGGAAAAAGAAAATAATGCGGTCGGAAATGGCCTGAATAAAGATAATAAAGGTAAAGGAAACTCTGAACATTCAAAAACAAAAGCTAAAGAAAAAGATAAGTCTCCCAATGATAATGCAAATCAAAACGCAAAATAAAAAAAGAAATTCCCTGCTGTAAAAGGCAGGGTTTTTTTCTTGTAATAACCACTGTTAAATGTTAAAGGTAAATTTCTAAATTAAATATGGAGAAAAGTGCGACAAATAGCAGTTCTACCTACAAAAAACCTTGCAAAATTGCGTTGAAAAATATATACTTGTGATAGCATTATTAATCTAAGCAGCAATATAAGAATATAAGGAGGAAATACGATGTCTGCAGAGAAAAAAGTCCAGTCAAAAGATGAATCAAGACTGAAACTTGATATTAACAATGTTTTTGCGGAAATGATTGGTAAGGAACATGGGATGACAGTTGAAGAATTAGAGGAAGCAAAGGATAAAGCACTTAAAGCACATCAGAATATCCTGAAAGCTGAGGCTGAGGGTGAGATGGGTTTTATGGAACTTCCTTATAAACAGAAGGAAGTCGTAAATGAATTGAAAGAAACAGCCGAAAAATTAAAAGACAAATTTGATAATTTTGTAGTTCTTGGTATTGGTGGATCTGCCCTCGGTAATATTGCGGTTCAGACTGCAATTAATGACCCCCACTATAATTTGTTTAAAGAAGCTCGTAATGGCTATCCACGACTTTTTGTAAGTGATAATGTTGATCCAGAGGGAATTAAAGCTCTACTGGATAAACTTGATCCGGAAAAAACTCTTTTTAATGTAATTTCTAAATCAGGCAGTACAGCCGAAACTATGAGTCAGTTTTTACTGGCCCGTAAATTTGTTGCTGATGCTGTTGGAGAAGAAAAAGTGGGAGAACACTTTATTGCTACAACCAGTAAAGATTCTGGATATTTGATTGAGATTGCCGAAAGAGAAGGAATGAAAAAATTCTTTATTCCTGATAATGTAGGAGGAAGATTCTCAGTTCTAACACCGGTGGGACTTCTTTCTGCTGCTATGACCGGGGTAGATATTGAAGAACTGCTCGAGGGTGCAGCTTATATGGATCAGATCTGTCGCAAAAGTGATTTCTGGGAAAATCCAGCTCTGGTTAATGGTTTAATTCAGTATTTAGCTTATAAAAAAGGTAAAGTAATGTCTGTAATGATGCCCTACTCTGATCGTTTGCGTGATGTGGCCGACTGGTATAGACAGTTATGGGCAGAATCACTGGGAAAAGAAGTTGACCGTCAGGGTAATACAGTAAATGTTGGTCCAACTCCAATTAAAGCTCTGGGAGCAACTGATCAGCATTCACAGGCCCAGTTATATATGGAGGGACCATTTGATAAGATTATTACCTTCCTTGAGGTAGAAAACTTTGCTGAAGAATTAGAGATTCCAGGTGCTTATAAAGATCTTGATGGAGTTGGTTATCTGGGAGGACACAGTTTTGCAGAGTTAATTAATACTGAAAAATGGGCAACAGAACTTGCTTTAAATAAGAGAAATAGAATGAACCAGACTGTTAAAGTTCCTGAGGTAAATGAGTTTACTCTGGGACAGTTATTTTATTTCTTTGAATTTCAGACAGCTGTAACAGGAGAACTGCTCAATATTAATACATTTAATCAGCCTGGAGTTGAACTGGGTAAAAATTATACTTATGGTATTTTTGGTCGTGATGGCTATCAGGATAAAAAAGATGAATTTGATAGTTCTGCAGAGCATAAAGACGATTTGATTCTGTAAAAGGATTTAAAAATTATATTGAAAGTAAATTATTATAAGTAGGTAAGTCTATCCACCCGAATTGATTTTGGGTGGATAACTTTGCTTATTCTAATTTAATTAATGTCGGAGGAATTACTATGAGCAAGGAAACTCGGGAGAATAACAAAATACAGAAGGAAAAGCTTTTTAAAGATACTGTGCCGCGCTCAAGGGTGCAGCTTGATATTGTTAAAAGAGTCAGGGCGGCAATTGATAATATGCCAGCAGAACTTCCTGAAAAGATAATTTCATATCAGGATGTTATTAGAGAGGATGGCGAATATTATCTTCTTTATCGAGGTAGTGAAAATCTAGAACCGCTGGCAGAATATTTAAATAAAAATTCTTTTAAGGCACAGCTGCTGATTGAGGAATTTAAAGAAACTCTTGCTCTGTTAAAAGATATTCAGCTGGTCAAAGATATTTTTCCTGCGGGTATTAATGCTTCTAATTTTTGGATTGATGGAGATAAAAACATTTATCTGATGCCGGAAGCTATGCTGCGCAGCAAGAGAAACTATAATGAATTTGAGCTGGAGATTCCCAGCCAGGATTATTTTATGCCCCCGGAAGTGATTACAGGCGAAGACTGGCAGCTGAAATCTTATATTTTTAATATCGCATCGGTTTTTTATTATTTTTTAAGTGGAGAGACTATTTTTAGTGATCGGGATAATGCAAAAGTTTTAAATAAAATTCAGAATGAAAATATTCTGGTTCTTAAAGCACTGGTTCCTAAGTTAAGTGACAGCCTCAATCAATTATTTATGGAAATGCTGGCTAGGGAACAGGAAAAACGTCCAGAAATTAACTATCTTATTGAAGAAATAAAAAGAGCTAAAGCTGAGAACAATTTTGAATTGGAAGCTTTTTTAGAAAGAAAAAATTTAATTGACAGTAAGATAATCAAAAAGAAAAGACGAAATGAAAATATTAAACTCTTTTTTCGCCATAGCTGGAAGGTGATTTTGTTTTTTACAATTATTGGTGGCGGATTAATCTGGGGTTTAACTACAGGTTCACCAGCAACCATTACTGCTGAAAATACTGCTGGAGAGGTTGTTAATTATTTTTACGAAGCCATAGCAACAAAGAATATTAATCTTGCCAATGAAGCTGCAGATTTTGAACTGGGTGAGATGGAGAGAATGATTTCGGAAACCCATGTAATTGAAAAGATGCAGCAGGCTTATGGTGGTGACCCCGAGCAGGGGGGAGAGGTTAATGAAATTTATAGTCTGGAAAATCTTAAAATTAAAGAGCTTTCCACAACTGAAAAAAGATCTCAATTTAGAGCCTCTTATGAGTTTAATTTTCGAGATCGAGAAGGACATTATAGTTATCAGATGCAGGATGAACTAATTGTAGAAAAAATTGATGGGATCTGGAGAATAACAGCAGTTGAAGGTAGTTTGAAAGCTATGATTGCTGGCAAATATCCCTGGAGGGAAGAATAATGGCTAAAAATATTTTTGCAGAAAATGATTATACAAAAATTAAAAATAGATTGATAGATTGGTTGCAGACTGGGGTGAAAAATGCTGGTTTAAAAGGAGCTGTTGTTGGCCTGAGTGGCGGTATTGATTCTTCTGTTACAGCCCGTCTCTGTCAGCTGGCTTTTGGTGACGAGATGCTTGGGGTAGTTATGCCCTGTCATTCAAATGCTCAGGATCGTGAAGATGCTCTTAAACTTGCTGCTGAATTTGGAATTGAGGTAGTTGAAAATGATCTTAGTGAGATTTATGATCATTTTTTAGCTAATTTAGAACAAAGTGGAATTAAAGGTGGCAAACTAGCAGCGGCTAATATTAAGCCCCGTTTGCGAATGACTGCTTTATATTATTATGCTCAGGCTAAAGATTATCTGGTTGTCGGTACCGATAACTGGAGTGAATTAAAAATTGGTTATTTTACCAAACATGGTGATGGTGGTATAGATCTTGCTCCACTGGGATCATTGGTCAAAAATGAGGTAAAAAAATTGGCAGAAGTACTGGAAATTCCTTCTGCAATAATTGATAAAAAACCATCTGCAGGCCTGTGGGATGGTCAGACTGATGAGTCAGAGATGGGCTTTAGTTATCAGGAACTGGACAGATATATTTTAACTGGTGAGGCAGAGCCAGAAATAGAGAAAAAAATCGAAAAACTTTCAGTAAAAAATAGTCATAAAGTAGCCCCAGTTCCTATACCAAGAAGAGAAGATATTGTTTAGAGATGGTTAAGGAGGGTTCTGAGTGAAAAATATTAAGTTTTCGCTATTTTTATTAATATTATTAATTTTTGCAGCTGCTATTCCGATATCTGCCCAGGAATTTCCTTTAAATTATACAGATGAGTTGGGGAGAGATATTACAATAAATAAAGAAGTTGAACGGATTATTACACTGGCCCCCGGAATGACTGAAGTGATCTATGCATTGGGTCTCGAGGACAAATTGGTTGCAGTAAGCTCTGCTTGTGATTATCCCAGCGAAGCTTTGCAGAAAGAAGATGTTGGGCGCATTGATGAACCCAATATTGAAAAAATAGTTGCTTTAGAACCTGATCTGGTAATAGCTGAGTCTGTAACTCCTATTGAGAGTTTGGAGAGACTGACAGAGCTGGGAATAAAAAATATTGGTTTTAAACCTGTCTCAATTAATGATACAATAAATATGATTGAAGAAATTGCTTATTTAACTTCTGCAGAGGAAGCTGGGACTGAGCTCAGTTCTAAGATGAAGGTCAATTATCAGCATCTAAGAGCTCTGGTAAAAGGTAAATTAAAAAATAATGATCGCAAAAGGGTTTTTTATGAAATCTGGTCAGACCCTCTATATACAGCGGGTCAAGGAACTTTTATTGATAGCTTGATTCAGGATGCTGGTGGTTATAATATTGGCAGAGAAGCTGAAGGCAGCTGGCCAACTTACAGCCTGGAAAGTCTAATTGCTGCTGATCCAGAAGTTTATATCAGCAGTGCTCACAGTGCTCCGGATGGTTTAACATTGGAAGATTTGAGGGGACGAGAGCTTTTCAGAGAAATTTCTGCTTTTAAAAATAATCGTCTGTATTTAGTTGATCAGAATTTGGTAAATAGACCTTCCCCAAGAATTATAGAGGGTTATAAGCAATTTATTCAGGCTATTTTTCCAGACTTAAAAGAGGAAATTAATTAGTTTTGTTGAATAGCAGATAGTGGTAGGAAAATTTTAAATCAATGCTGGAACGATTGAGAAATAAATTTTAAGTTTTTAAGCCTTTTGTAAAAGGTTATAAGTAAAAAATAAGACTAAGAGGTGATTTGATGAATTTATCAGATTTTACAATTGATGATTTTACAGAAATTGATGGTGGACAGTCTATAGGGAAGGTAGCTGTACTGCTGTCAATGGTTAATGATGAGTATGACAGCAAGATTATCGATGCCTATAAAAATGAAGGCTATAAGGCTGTAATAACCAGAGCCGGCGGTAAGGGTTCAAAACTGAAGGATAAAGTTTTGCGCAACTGTCTGGGAGCAGCAATTAAAGGTGATGTAATAACTGAATCAGTTCAGGACCAGCGTATTTTGACTCGCTGTGTAGAAAGGGCGATGATTGATTTTGATAAACCGCTTTCCGGGATCTCAGGTGCCGGAATCAAAATTGGAATTGTCAGTAAAGAACCACATCTGGCAGTAGCTCTTTACGGAAAACTCGGTATCCCTGGCTTAGATGTTGATCATGAAATTTCAGGAATGGGGATTCACTACTATGGACTCAGCAAAAGATAATAATCAAATTGAGATATTAAAAAGAGTATTTAAATATGTGTTACCATATAAAGGCAGGCTGGTAGGGGGAGTAATCTCCATGCTGGTTCATGCCTTTTTAACTGTTTTTTTTGTAAGAGTTTTTCAGGGGCTTTTAGAAACTATTATTTCTGATATTAATATGGGTAGAGAAGGTATGATTAGGCTTTCTATGGTTGCTGGAATGATGATTTTAGTTTATTTTCTTAAAGGGATAGCCTATTATGGAAAAAGTTATCTTGTAGCTTATGTTTCACAAAAATCAGTTAGAGACATCCGGAATGATCTCTATTCTCATCTCCACAATCTCTCTTTAAGCTTTTATAGTAAAAATAAAACAGGAGATATATTATCCCGGGTAACAAATGATGTGCAGCAGCTGGAAAGTTCAATGATCAATACTACTGTTGGCAGTATTGATAAAGTTTTTACGCTGGTTGGTGGTATACTTTATCTTGTTTATTTAAATTACCGCCTGACAATCTTTCTAATTATAATTTTGCCTTTAATTACATATGTAATTACTAAATTTAATTATAAGTTAAAGAAAGTCAGCCGCCGGGTTCAGATTAAGATTGCAGATGTTTCGGATGTACTGCAGGAAACGCTTTCGGCAGTACGAGTGGTCAAATCTTTTGGTCGGGAAGAATATGAGTTTGAGCGCTTTAGCAGTGAAAACCAGGCTAATTTTCGGGCTAAAATGAAAAAGACTCAGTATGGGGCAATCTTAACTCCACTGGTAGAATTTTTGGCTGCAATTTCTTTTACAGCTATTCTCTGGTATGGCGGCTATGAGGTTATGCAGGGGAGAATGTCTGCTTCAGAGTTAATTGCTTTTTTTACTCTGCTTTTAACAATTAGTGAACCTCTGCGTTCAATTACTAAATTAAGCAAAAGGTTGCAGCAGTTGTTTGCTTCAGCTGAGCGTGTTTTTGAGATTATGGATACTGAAAGTGAACTGCGCGAAGATGACGAAAATAAAATCGAGTTAAAAAAGGTTGAGGGAGAAGTAGTTTATGATAATGTCAGCTTTGCTTATAACCGAGATGAAGTTGTATTAAAAAATATTAATCTTACTGCCCGGCCGGGCGAAGTTGTGGCCCTGGTTGGTCACAGTGGAGCCGGTAAAACAACTATGGTTGATTTAATTCCCCGCTTTTTTGATCCGATTGAAGGGCGGATGCGCCTTGATGGTCATGACTTAAAGGATTTAAAAATTGACAGTCTGAGAGATTTTATTGGCATTGTTCCTCAGGAGACGATTTTATTTAGCGGTACTTTGAGAGATAATATTGCCTATGGTGATTTAGAAGCTGACGAAGAAGCTATTCAAAAAGCTGCCAAAGCAGCCAATGCTCATGATTTTATCATGGGATTTCCTGACGGTTATGACACTGTAGTTGGGGAAAGAGGAGTTGGACTTTCTGGTGGCCAGAAACAGAGGATTTCTATTGCACGGGCTATTCTTAAAAATCCTAAAATTTTAATTTTAGATGAGGCGACTTCTTCGCTTGATTCAGAATCAGAATCTCTGGTCCAGGAAGCTTTAGAACATTTAATGGAAAATAGAACAACTTTTATCATTGCTCACAGACTTTCTACTATCAAAAATGCTGATAAAATTGTGGTTGTAGAAAAGGGAGAGGTTATGGAAAAGGGGACACATCAGGATCTGCTGCAGAAGCAGGGAAAATATGCCTCTCTTTATCGGGGACAATTTATTGAGGCACCAGAGATTTAACTGTATTAAAATAACAAATCAGAAAAGAGGTGGGGTTAATGTCAGCAAAAATAGAAAAAGTCAAGCAAAAATTAATTCCACTTTTTGCTTATAATTTAATTAAATGGACAAATAAAAGTTATCAGCTTGAGGTTGAGGGCTGGGAGCCGGTTAAAGAATTACTGGCAGAGGGAGAGTCGCTAGTTTTTTCTAGCTGGCATGGTAAAAGCTGGGTTCCCGCTTATTTTTTGAAAGATTTAGGTGTTTACGCTCTGACCAGTCTGAGTCAGGATGGCAGTTATATGACTGAAATATTAAACCGGCTGGGCTGGAATACAGTCCGGGGGTCAAGCAGTAGAGGTGCCAGTCGTTCGCTGCTTTCACTGTATAGAAAGTTAAAGCAGGGAGCAAGTACAGCCCTGACTCCCGATGGACCCACAGGCCCTATTTATGAGATTAAGCCTGGCATTATATTTTTACAGGAGAAGGCAGATTCGATGCTTGTACCGTTGGGAGTGGATGCCCGCTGGAAAAAGAATTTTGCCAGCTGGGATCATTATCTGCTGCCAATTCCATTTAGTAAAACTGCCCTGGTTTTAGGTGAACCATTTCGTTTTGACCCTGATTTGGAGATGGAGCAAAAGCAGAAGATTTTAAAAGAAAAAATGGAAAAAGTAAATGCACGAGCGGCCGAAATAGTCAAAAAATGATGGTGGTATTAAATATATGAATAGTCTACGCAGATACTTAGAAAAAATTATAGATGGTTCTCAGACAGGAATAGTAGCGGCTATAATTCGCTGTATTTTATTTTTACTTTCACTGTTTTATTCACAGCTTGCCAAAATTAGATCAATTCTATATCAAAATAATATTTTAAAGAAAAAAACAGCCGATGTTCCGGTGATCAGTGTGGGAAATATTACTACCGGAGGTACTGGAAAAACCCCTTTTACAGCCTTTTTGGCTGAACAGTTGAAGGCAGATTATAGGATTGCTATTATTAGCCGTGGTTATGGGGCCTCAAAAGATGTTGAAGAACCTTTTTTGATTAAAGATAGAGATCAACTTTATGCTGATGCTGCTCGAGCGGGAGATGAGCTTTTTATGCTGGCCCGCAGAAATGATGATCTTATTTTTATTAGGTCTGCCAGTCGTTATCAGGGAACAAAACTGGCACAAGAAAAGGGTGCTGATTTAATTTTGCTTGATGATGGATTTCAGCATTATCAGCTTAAACGACAGGCAGATATAGTTTTGATTGATGCGGAAAAACCATTTTCTAATAACAGAGTTTTGCCAGCAGGATTATTAAGAGAACCTTTTGCTGCTTTAAAAAGAGCCGATCTTTTTCTTATAAATCGAAGTGAAAATGTTGATTTTAATCGAATTAAAGAGCTTAAAAACTCTTTAAATACTCTCAGCCCTTTAAACAAAGGTGTTTTCAGGGCAGAAACCAGGCTGGAAAGCTGTGTTTCTGTAGCTTCCCAGGTGCAGGAAAATCTCGACTTTTTAAAGGAGAAAAAGGTTTTTGCTTTTTCTGGAATTGGTAGCCCGGAAGCTTTTAAAAAGAGTATCGAAAGTGCAGGAGCAAGGGTAGTAAGTTACAGGATTTTTAAGGACCATTATAATTATCAAAAAGAAGATCTTTTAACTCTACTTGATCAGTATTCAGCTTCCCAGGCGGATCTAATTTTGACTACAGAAAAGGATGCTGTTAAATTATTTGATTTTGCAGATATGATTGGAGAGCTTCCATTTTATTTTTTAAAAATCTCTCTGGCAATAGAAAACAGGGAAGAATTACTGGAGATCATTAGAGCCCAAATTAAAAATGGCAGGGCTAAATAATAATTTGAGGTGGATTTGAAATGTCAAAATTAAAAACTGCTGCTCTGATACCTGCTCGCTATGCCTCTACTCGTTTTCCTGGTAAGGCGCTGGCAAAGATCAAGGGTAAAGCTATGATTGTAAGGGTTTATCAGGCAGTTGAAAAGTGTGAAATGATAGATCAGGTTTATGTGGCAACAGATGATTTGCGCATTAAAAATGCAGTTGAAACAGCAGGAGGTAAAGTTATTATGACTTCTGCCCGGCATCAGAGTGGGACTGATAGAATTGCTGAGGCAGCTGCTGAAATTGAAGCAGATTTAATTGTGAATATTCAGGGGGATGAACCTCTAATTAAAGCTGAAAGTATTGCCCGGGCTGTAGAGCCTTTTACAAAAGAAGATCAACTTAAAATGAGTACTTTGAAACGAGAAATTAGTGCTGATGAAGCCGCAAATCCAGATCTGGTTAAAGTAATAACTGATAAAGATGATTATGCAGTATACTTTTCGCGATCTCCCATTCCTTTTTATCGTAATGCCGGTGTAGATGAGCAGATCTATTATCAGCATATAGGCCTTTATGTTTACCGCAGAGATTTTCTGCTGCAGTATGCAGAGATGGAGCAAACTTTTTTAGAAAAGGCGGAGTCATTAGAACAACTTCGTGCTTTAGAGAATGGATTTAAGATTAAAGTTCTGGAAACTGATGCCAGGCTAATTGGTGTAGACAGAAGAGAAGATATCGAATTGGTCGAAAAAGAAATTGAGACTCGAAATAAAATTGAAAATTAATTTGAAATTAAAAATAGAGAATTAAATTTTCTGTAAGCAGATGGAGGTAAAAAATGTTTAAAAAAGTAAAGTTAGATGATGAGATAATCTTTGGTGATCAGGAAAAACCGTTTGTGCTTTTAGCGGGCCCCTGTGCCATTGAAGAAGAGGAGAGAGTTTTAAGAATTGCCGAGGGAATTAAAGAGATCACAGATAGACTTGGTATTCCCTATGTTTTTAAATCTTCTTTTGACAAAGCTAACCGTTCTTCAATTGAATCCTACCGGGGTCCCGGCCTGGAGAAGGGGTTAAGAATTTTAGAAAAAGTTAAAAAGCAGTTTGATCTTCCTGTGATTTCAGATATTCATTTACCTGAGCAGGCAGCAGCGGCAGCTGAAGTTCTCGATATTATGCAGATTCCTGCTTTTTTGTCCAGACAGACAGACATGCTGACGGCAGCCGGGAAAACAGGGAGTATAATTAATGTTAAAAAGGGACAATTTTTGGCTCCCTGGGACATAGATCAGGTTGTGGCTAAAATCGAAAGTACCGGTAATGAGCGGATTCTGTTAACAGAAAGAGGAGTTTCTTTTGGTTATAATAACTTAGTTGTTGATATGCGATCACTGCCAAGAATGCGAAAAACAGGCTACCCAGTTGTTTTTGATGCAACTCATGCTGTACAGCTTCCGGGAGGTGCAGGAGACAGTTCTGATGGAGAAAAAGAATATGTTCCCTATTTAATGAGAGCTGCTCTGGCGGCCGGAATTGATTCTTTATTTATGGAAGTTCATGATGAACCTGCGGTGGCTAAAAGTGATGGAGCAAATATGATTCCATTAGATCAGCTGGAAGGAATTTTAAAACAGGGGCTGGCAATTGATTCAGCAATGAAAAATTGTGAAGAAATAAATTTTTAAGTTAGGGTGAATAAAATGACTGTAAGCAATAGAGAAGAGAAATTTAAAACTGGACTTGCTGAAGCAAAAAATGCACTGCAGATAGAGGCAGATGCAGTTTTAAAATTAAAAAAGGAGCTTGACGGCAGTTTTAGAAAAGCAATGGAGCTGATTATAGACTCTCAGGGGAGAGTTGTTTTTTCTGGAGTTGGGAAAACAGGCCTGGTGGCCAAGAAACTGGCTGCTACTTTTTCCAGCACCGGTACTTCTGCTTTTTTTGTTCACGCTGGTGAAGCTCTTCATGGTGATCTGGGAATGATTAGAGCAGGTGATGTAGTAATTGCTGTATCTAACAGTGGTGAAACAGAAGAGGTGCTCTCCTTACTGCCTTCACTGCGTCGAATTGGTGTTACACTTATTGCCCTGACTGGAGATAGCAGTTCCACTCTGGCTGAACATGCAGATTTAGTTTTGCTGGCAGATGTAATTACAGAAGCCTGTCCCCATAATCTAGCTCCAACTGCGAGTACAACAGCTGCTCTGGCACTGGGAGATGCACTGGCAATCGCTTTATCTTCTTATTATGGTTTTACTCCGGAAGATTTTGCTCTTTATCATCCAGGTGGTTCTCTGGGAAGAAAATTGTTAACCAAGGTTAAGGATGTAATCAAAATCAGAGAGCAGAATCCTGTGGTTAAAATTGAAACTACAGTCCGAGAAGCATTATTTAGAATGACCGAGAGCCGGATGGGTTCAACTTCCATTGTTGATCAGGATGGAAAGCTTAGAGGAATAATTACTGATGGTGATATTAGACGTCTGTTAGAGAAATCTGCTGATTTTATTGATCGACCGGTTAAAGATTATATGACAGTTGATCCGATTTCGATTTCACCGGATAAATTGGCAGCAGAGGCACTGCAGATTATGGAATCTAAAGAGATTAATGATCTGCCTGTTGTAGAAGCTGGAAAGCCAGTTGCTATGTTGAATTTCCAGGATCTTTTACGAGCAAAAGTTTTTTAAATTTGAATTCTGATCACAAAATTATAATGAACAAAAGAGGCTAAATATGAAGGATAAAATTAGTATTTTTTTCTACAATATTTTTAGATTTTTATTAAAAAAAATGCCACCTGCTTTCGGAAAATTTTTAGGGAAATTGATTGCCGGTCTGGCTTATTTAATTACTCCTGGTCGGCGGAAACATTCGCAGCAGAATTTGATAAGGGCACTGGGGTTGGATAAAGAGGAAGCCAGAAAAATGATTAAAAAAGTTTATAAAAATCTGGGTTATGATTTTGCTGAATTTTTGCTGGAAGATACTTTTAGCAATCAAGATGTTGAACAGATGGTTGATTTTGATGGGCTTGAGTATTTAGATCAGGCACTTGCTGAAGGAAATGGGGTTATTATTTATACAGCTCATTTAGGAAACTGGGAGCTGCTGGGAGCAGTACTGGCTCTTAAAGGTTATCAAGTGCATTCAATTGCTCAGGAACAAAATAATTCTCTTTTTAACGAAAGGATTAATCAAATTCGCCGCAATGTTGGAGTCGGAATTATTCCTAAAGGTCTGTCAATTAGAAAGGCATTTAAAGTTTTGAAAGCCAATGAGATATTGGCAATACTGGGAGATCAGCATGCACGAAGTGATGGCTGGGAACTTGAATTTTTTAATCGACCTGCTTTAACTTTTCCCGGGGCTGTTAAATTTTCTCAGAGAACGGGAGCACCAATTGTTCCTCTTTTTTTTCACCGCCAGGGATGGCTGAAACATAAACTTAAATGTTATCCACCACGCAAAATCAAGGCTGAAGCTTCGGAAGCAGAATTAAAGGCTGAACTAAAGTCGCTGCTCGAGTTGACTGAAGAAGAAATAAAAAAAGAGCCGGCTGACTGGATGTGGCTGCATAAACGCTGGAAAACATATAATTAAAATTTTGAGGCTAATTTTTAGCTCAATGAGGGGGAGAAATATGTATTTTATTTATAATTTATTATTGTCTGTACTGACAGTTTTTTTACTTCCCTATTATTATTTCAAAAGCAAAAAAAGTGGAGAAAAACTTAATTTAAGAGAGCGTTTTGCTTTTTATGATCAGAATTTGGATCTTTTATTTCCGGCTCCTCAAGTTATCTGGATTCAGGCTGCTTCAGCTGGAGAAACACTTGCGGCACAAAAGTTGACGGCTGAGATTAGAGAGGAATATCCAGAGGCAAGAATTATTTTTTCGACAATGACAGCCAGTGGCAAAAACCTGGCTAAAAAGAAAATCGAGGGAGCTGATTTAATTATTTATCTTCCCTTTGATTTAAACTGGGTTGTAAAAAAAGCAGTTGGAATTTTTAAACCTGATCTATTTATTATGATTGAAACAGAACTCTGGCCTAATTTAATTAGAGCTCTGGATGATGGTGGATGTCAGATTATGCTGGTAAGTGGTCGAATAAGTGATGATTCTTTTAGCCAGTATAAATATCTGGGAACTGTTTTAGATGATATGTTAAAAAGAGTTGATCTATTCAGCATGCAGCACCAGGAAGCTGCAGAAAAAATTAAAGAGCTGGGTGCAGCAGAAGACCATATTTGTATTAATGGTAATTTAAAATATGATATTGATTTAAATCCCCCTTCGAAAGAAGAATATTTTCAAAAAACGAAGATGTTTAATATAACTGATCAGACAAAAGTTCTTATTGCAGGTAGTACCCATCAGGGAGAGGAAGAGATAATTCTCGATCTTTATCAGCAGCTTAAAACAGATTTTAAACATTTAAAGCTCTTACTGGCACCTCGCTATGTCGAAAGAAGAGAAGAAATTCTGGAGCTCTGTCGGAAAAGAGAAATAGCTGCAGCTTTATATTCGGATCTCAAACGAAATGTGATCCAGCTGTCAGAAGACACGGATATTATTATTGTTGATACTATGGGCGAACTGGCACAGCTTTATTTTTATGCAGATTTAGTTTTTATTGGAGGTTCTCTAATTGACAGGGGAGGACATAATGTAATCGAAGCAGCTGCCAGGGCTAAAGTTGTGTTATTTGGTCAGAGCATGTATAATTTCAAAGAAGAAAGAGACTTTCTTTTAGAAAATGAAGTTGGATTTGAAATTGAGGATGCAGCAGATTTTTTTGAAAAGACTTACCAGCTGCTGGCCAATGACCAGTACCGAAAACAGAGAGCAGAAAAAGCAGCGGAATTAATTGATCAAAATCGTGGTGCGGTAAAAAAACAACTGCAGCTGGTGGATGTGCTGTTAAAGCAGGGAGAAGATTATTATGATAGAAAATAGGGTAGAAAAGATTTTGATTGTCAGATTGAGTGCGATCGGAGATGTTATTCATTCTTTGCCTACAGCTTATGCTTTAAGGCAAAAACATCCTAATGCTCAGATAGACTGGCTTGTTGAAGAGCAATCATATCCACTGGTTAAATTAAATCCGTATCTAGATAATGTAATTATTTTACCACGCAAACGCTGGAAAAAATTAATTAACAAAGATTTCATAAAAGGAGTCAGATCATTCTTTTCTTTTTTTAAAAAATTAAGGGCTGAAAAATATGATATTACTTTAGATTTACAGGGCCTTTTTAAGAGTGCAATAAGTTCTTTTCTTGTAAATCCCAATTTGCGTATGGGGCCATCTGATGGGAGAGAATTAAGTACTTTATTTTATCAGGCAAAGATAGATCTTCCAGAAAAAAAGGGGCATCGTATTTATAAATATCTTCATTTTGCTGGAGCTCTTGAGGCAGAAATGAATGAGATAAACTATGGACTTAAGTTAACTCCGGTTATAAAAAGTAGAGTAAGTCGACTTTTTGAAGAAAATAAAATTGATGCTAAAAATAAAATTGTAGTTCTTAATCCTTTTACTAACTGGGAGTCTAAAAATTGGTTTTTGGAAAGTTATTTTAAGCTGGCTAATGAACTTATTAAAAAAGGATATTATGTTATATTTACAGGCAGCAGAGATGATAAGGACGCTATAGATAGTTTTGGAGCAGTTGAGCAAGATAAATATAGTAATCTGGCTGGTAAAACTGATCTGCAGGAATTAGCAGAAGTCTACAGAAGAGCAGCTTTATATATAGGTGGAGATACGGGCCCAACCCATCTTGCAGCTGCGGTTGGAATACCGGTGATAGCACTGATGGGACCTACTGATCCGGAGACTAATGGTCCTTTTGGTGAAGGCCATACAGTTATTCAGGATAATAGTCTGGAATGCATTCGCTGTTGGGACAGGCACTGCAGTCGCAATATGCAGTGTATGAAATCAATTAGTGTAGAACAGGTTTTGAGGATTGCTAAAAAGAAATTAAGTGATTAACATTAAAATGATCTGTTCAATTCCACTTTAAAATTGGATTGTATATTATACGGGGAATGGTTATTATGAAAACTAGTAAAAGAATAATAGTTATGGATCTTTTATATCTGGGTGATCTATTATTTGCCCACCCTTTTTTTGAAGGTTTGAGGAAACTTTTTCCAGAGGCCAGGATTGATCTGGTGGCAAATAGTAATTTTTCTGAGTTAATGAGAGTTAATCCAAATCTTGACCATGTTTACAGTTATAATAAGAGCTGGAGAGCTGCCAGATCATATAAATTTGCTAAAAAATTGAGAATGAATAATTATCAGCTGGGAATTAACATTCAGGGTAACTGGAGAACTGCGCTGCTTTTAAAATTAATTTCACCTGAAAAAAGTATTGGCTATGGTGGCAGGGGTAGAGGATTATTTTTAGATGAGGTAGTAGAAAAAGATAATTCTTCTCACATGATAGAATTATATCTTAAATTTTTAAATCAAATGCAGCAGAGTCAATTGCTGGCGAAGAACTTTGAAATTCAGAAACATAAATTTGATTCTAAGGAAGATTATTTTCCGGTTTTGAGAATTGATGAAACTTATAATCAGAGTGCTGCTCGAAAAATAAAGAATATTGGTCTGAGTGATAAATTTATTGTTTTAAATACCGGAGGCAGCTGGAAAACAAAACGCTGGCCCGAAGAATATTTTGCAGAAGTTGCCAATCTGCTGATTGAAAGAGGCTATAAGATTCTTTTTGTTGGTGGCCCTTCTGATACTGAAAGAGTTAGTTATATAATAAATAAAATTGAAAATAGGAACATGATTTATAATTTAAGTGGGAAAACGTCTCTGCTTGAACTTGCTGCAATTTTAAAAAGAGCCTCGCTGGTGATCAGTGGTGATACCGGACCGGTTCATGTAGCAGCTGCAGTCGGAACCAATACAGCAGCAATTTTTGGCCCTTCTGATGAAACAAAATATGCTCCCCGTGGTAAAGCTAAGAATATATTAATTAAGAATGCCGGGCTCAACTGCCGTCCCTGTGGAGAACACGAATGTCCGCTGGATCATTTTAAATGTATGCGGGAACTGAGTCCAGATCTGGTAGTGGACAGAATTGAAAATGAAGGAATGATATAATTGGAGATAGTACAAATCTGTAATGGAGATATACCTCCTAGAAAGTATGGTGGAACCCAGAGAGTAGTTGCCTGGCTAACAAAGGGTTTATTAGAATTAGGACATAAAGTGACTTTATTAATTGATGGTAAAACTTCTATAGAACATGAAAATTTAAGAGTAATAAAGTTGCCTAAATCTATCAAAAAAATTTTGAAAAAGTCAGGAGAAAATGGTGTTTATAAATATTTACCAGAAGATTATGATATTGTTCATTTCCATTATAATCCAAGTGAAGAGCCAGAATTTCCTTACGTAATAACTTTTCATTGGTTGGGTAAATCTAGAGATAAGTTTGATGATGAAATTTTAGAAAATACTATTTTTGTTAGTAATAAACATGCTCTTAATAATAATCGTTTTACATATATTCATCATGGAGTTGACCCTTTAGAATTTGATTTTAAGGAAAAGAAAAGTGATCGATTTTTATTTTTATCTAAAGTAAGTTATCCTCCTAAAAATGTTAAACTTGCTATAAAACTTGCTAAGGATATGAAATTCAACTTAGATATTGCAGGTGGTTGGAGATTTAGTATTTCAAGATATCTAAAGTTTCATGGGATGGTAGGAGGAACAAAGAAATATAATTTGTTATCAAGGAGTAAAGCAATGATTTTTCCAACTTTATGTGAAGAACCATTCGGTTTGGTCACAATAGAAGCCTTAGCGAGTGGAACTCCAGTAATCACCAGTGAAAATGGAGCTATGCCAGAAATTATAAAAAATGGCATTAATGGTTTTAGATGCACCAATTATCAAGATTATAAAAAGGCTGTAAATAAAATCTCAAAAATTAATCCAGTAGACTGCCGAAAAATTGTTGAAGAAAAATTCAATTATTTGCTGATGGCTAAAAATTATCTTGAACAGTATGAATCTGTTCTTTCAAATAATGGATTAAAGAAAAATATTGGAGGAAAAAATAGAAATGAGTATCAAAAAAACTTTAGATAATACTATCTTTTTTTTATATACTACTTTATTATTTTTGTTTACATTTTCAATTGCAATTAGAAATCTACTAATTGGATTGTTATTTATTTTTTCAGTTATAAGAATATTGGTTTATAGAGAATTTAATCTAAAAAATAATGAATTTAATTTTTATGTTCTATTGTTTTTAACATTTACATTTTTATCTTTTTTTGTAGCCCGAGATATTAATTTGTCTTTAGATAGATTTGTCAGCCCGATTTTGAGATATTTATTTTTCTTTTATATTTCATTTATTATAGTTAATGATAGAGAAAAAATAGCAAAGAATTTAAATATTTTTATATATGGTAATTTAACTTTTGCAGTATTAGGAATCTTAATAAAGTTACTTAATGGGGGAAATCATATATCAGGTAATGGGACAGGTACTGTTGCAGCCTTTAATATTTTAATATTTTCAGCTCTATTATTCAATAATGAAAACAATAATTATAAAAAAATATTTTATTTAATCGGAATCGGTTCATTTACTTATATTTTGTTTCAAACAAATTCACGCGGAGCTGTTTTAGGATTTTTTGCTTCACTTTTTGTTTTCATAGGTTTTATGGTTTATTATAATATTAAATCAGCTAAAATTAAATATTTTATTACAATCTTATTAATTATTTTGGTAATGATAACTCCTTATTTATTACCTGATAAGCTAATAAATAAATTTGATAATTTAAAAAATATTAGTGCTAATAATAGTTTGAAAACGAGAGTTGTTATGTGGGAATCATCAATATATATGATAAAAAATAACCCAATTTTAGGGGTAGGTGTCGGTAATTTTCAGCCAAATTATTTAGATTATATAGATAATGTTTCCGATGAAAATTTAACTGCTGGTTCCAGAAAACATGACCATCCTCACAATATGTTTTTGTTTATTGCTGCAGAGCAGGGCATTCCATCTTTACTTTTATTTTTAATAATGATTTTTATTTCATTAAAGATTAGTTTATATAATATTTATAGATATCCAAAGTTTTCATTTGAGAATTTAATTGGGATAACTTCACTGTCAGTATTTATAGTTTTTATAGTACATAGTATGGTTGATAGTACAGCAAGATATGGACATGTAGGCTTTTATATTTTATTTATATTAATTGTAAATTATATTATATTTGAGGAGATGAGTAAGACAAGTGAAAATTAGCGGTTTTTCTATGGTTCGGAATGCAACAAAATTATATTATCCGATTCAAAAGGCTATTGAATCAATTTTACCTATTTGTGATGAATTTGTAATTGCAATTGGTGAAGGGGATAAAGATGATAATACACGAGAATTAGTCTCAAATATTGGCAGTGATAAGATTAGGATAATAGATACTGTCTGGGATATTGAAAATCAGAGAAACGGAATGGTACATTCTGAACAATCTAATATAGCTTTAGATGCTTGTTCCGGTGACTGGTGTTTTTATATTCAGGCTGATGAGGTTGTTCATGAAAAATATTTACCAGTAATAAAAGATCGATGTTTAGAATTAAAAGATGATAATGAGGTTGAAGGTTTAGTTTTTGATTATCGACATTTTTGGGGGGATTATGATCATTATCAAATTAGTCATGGATGGTATAAAAGGGAAGTTAGAGTAATAAAAAATAATATTGGTGTTAGGTCTAATAAAAGTGCCCAGGGCTTTAAGAGATATGGAGAAAGAGTTAAAGCAGCTCATTCAAATGCAGAAATTTTTCATTATGGCTGGGTTAGACCACCTAAATATATGGAAAACAAAAGAAGAGCTTTCCATACTATTCACTGGGGGAAAGATCAATCTAATAACTTTCATGATCAGGAACCACAGGAGTTTGATTATGGCCCTTTAGATCGGCTTCCAGTTTATAACGGAACTCATCCAGAAGTTATGCAGGACTGGATTGCTAAAATGAACTGGCAGGATAAATTACAGTATTCTGGTGAGCCAAAAAATAATCGAGTTAAACATAAACACGAAAAAATAAAAAATCGTATTCTAACTTCAATTGAACAAAAACTGGAAAGAAAATTTGGAGGTAAAATTTATTTAAGTGGACACAGAAATTACCAATTACTTGGTAATAAATAAGCATTTATATTTAATTATATAAATGACTAAATTAAAAATTTTAATTATTATCAATAACAAGTATTTAATTGACTAATTATAAACGTTTTCAGATGGAATAATGAGGTGATCAATTTTGAAACATTTAATAACTGGATCAGCAGGATTTATAGGTTCAAATTTAGCTAAAAAATTACTAGCAGAAGGCGAAGAGGTAATAGGGATAGATTGTTTTACAGATTATTATGCAAGAGAATTAAAGGAAAATAATATAAAAGAAATTTTAAATAATCCTAATTATACTTTTCTAGAAAAAGATCTTTTAAAAACAGATTTAAAAGAATTAATAAAAGATGTGGATTATATTTATCATCAGGCAGCTCAGGCTGGAGTTCGTTCTAGCTGGGGTGAGGATTTTGAAATATATAACCAGAATAACATTCTTTTAACTCAAAAACTTTTAGAGGCAGCAAAAGAGAGCAGACAATTAAAGAAATTTGTCTATGCTTCTTCATCTTCGGTTTATGGAGATACTGATCAGATACCTATGACAGAAAAACAGAGGCTGCAGCCGGTTTCACCTTATGGCGTCTCAAAACTTGCTGGAGAAAATCTCTGCTATTTATATTATAAAAATTTTAATGTACCTACAGTATCATTAAGATATTTTACTGTTTTTGGTGAAGGCCAGAGACCTGATATGGCTTTTCATATATTTATTAAGGCTTTTCTGCAGGGAGAAATCATTAATGTTTTCGGTGATGGTGAGCAAAGTCGAAATTTTACCTATGTAGGTGATATTGCTCGAGCTAATATTTTGGCAGCTCAAAATTCTCCGGCTGGTGAAATTATAAATGTTGGAGGAACTAATACTGTTAAATTAAATCAGAGTCTTGAATTAATGAAACAGATAATTGGCAGTGACACCAAAATTATTTATTCGAAAAAAGTTAAAGGAGATGTAAAACATACTGCTGCAGATATTAGTAAAGCCGATCAACTATTAGGTTATTCTCCCGAAGTCACCTTTAAAGAAGCTTTAGAAAGGGAGGTTAACTGGCTTAAGAAAATTTATTAATTTAAAAGTTATCTCTAAATTAAACCAGGTATTTAAAGAAAGGGGGAAATTAGATGTCTTTATTTAACAATGATTTAAGAAATACTTATATTTATCTGCTAATATTAATTATTTTCAGTATTCTGCTGTTTGTTCCCTCAACTTTAAATCGTGATCTTCATTATCGTGATGAATTAAGATATACAGAGGTTGCTAGAGAGATGGAGAATAGTGGTAATTATTTTGTTCCCCGGCTTGGTGGCAGAATTTATACAGATAAACCTCCTTTTTATTTCTGGTTTTTAATTTTTTCTAAAGAAATTTTTGGTGAGTATTCTGCCCCGGCAATGGTCAGTCCCAGTATTATTTCTGCTGTAATAATACTATTGTTAACTTTTTTGTTTGCTAGATCTATATTGGACGAAAAATATGCTTTTTTAGCAAGTATAATTTTAGCTACAACTGTACTTTTTTTTAGTTTATCTATATTTGTCAGAATGGATTTATTAATGATGGTTTTTATAACTGCTGCTTTGGTTACCTTTTTTATGGCATATCAAAATCAGAATAATTATTTTTATCTTTTTGCTTATTTGTTTATCGCTATTGCAACTGCGATCAAAGGACCAGCTGGATTTTTGATTCCCTTAGCAACTATTTTCGGGTTTGTTATCTGGGATCAAAGCTTAGAAAAATTGCAGGAAATGAAATTGATGCAGGGATTAGGTATCTTTTTTTCTGTAATTTTATTATGGTTAATACCTGCCTTTATTTTTGGCGGCAAAGAGTATATTTATGAATTGTTAGTTCTGCAGACTTTTGGTAGAGCGGTTAATTCTTTTGCTCACAGTGAACCTTTTTATTATTATTTTACCACACTTCCATTAACCCTCTTACCCTGGACCTTTATGTTAATTTCAAGTCTCTTTTATATAATTAAACATTATAGAAATATTAATACAGAACTTAAATTTATATTAAGCTGGTTTTTCTGGCCCCTGCTATTATTTTCTTTTTTTAGTGGTAAATTAGTATTTTATCTGCTGCCAATTTATCCCGCAGCTGCAATTTTGATTGCCTACTTATGTCGGCAGGTTATAGTTAATCAGGAGAATAAAAAATTTATAGTGATTCCAGTTTTACTAACTATTATAATTATTATAGCTGGCAGTTTTTTTATTCCTGATAATATTGAAGGTTATAATATTGGCAGTTTATTAAAACCAGCACTGATATCAATAGGTTTTATTTTGTTGATTGCTTTAGTTTTATATTTTAAAAAAAATTATTTGGCATTAGTTTATCTTTTAGCAATAGCAATGCTCTTTTTTTCACTTAATTTAAATCTGATAATAGTTCCCATAGCAAGTCAGAATTATAGTAAAAGACCAATTGCTGAAGAGTTGAAAGGGTTTCGAGAACAAAAAAACGTCGAAAATATTGCTGCTTTTAGATATGGGCAGCCGGAAACTCTAGCAGTTTATACTAATTTTTTTATTAAGGACCTGGGTACTGAAAAGGCACTCATTGGTTATCTTCAAGAAAAACAAGAAGCTGTTATTTTAATTAGTGAAGATGATTTTGAAAAAGTAAGTGCTATTTTTACTCAACAAGATGTTATCTATCATTCAAATGGATATAATCTGATTTATCATTCAATCGAATAAGAATAAACATTACTAGATTGGTTAAAAGCTCTTGATTTAAAAGTAATTAAGGGTTAAGGTGTTTGGAATTTTAAAACTCCATTTTTTTCTAGATTTGTCTTTGTTTTTTAATATATTTTTAATATATTAAAAATATAATTGAGTTATCAAATTAAGTGTGGTGATCAGCAAGAGATGTATTTACTAATTATAAACAAAATTATTAAATTATAAGGGGGTAAGTTCAATTAAAACAATAAATAATCATAAAAATATTTATATATATATATTATTAATTATTATTTGTGGGGCAGCTCTCTATTTGCCAGCTACTTTCTATAGAGATTTGCACTGGGAAGAAGAAATGAAATATGTTGAAGTTGCTAAGGAAATGTATGATACTGGAAACTGGCTGGTTCCACATTTAGGGGGGGAGTTTTATTCTCATAAACCTCCATTTTATTTTTACTTTTTAAATTTTAGCCGACTTATGGCCGGGGGTTATTCTGTAACCGCAATGGTTATGATGAGTTTAATTCCGGGTATTTTAATTGCAATAGTCACTTTCTTCTGGGGAAGCCTGAATTTTAATAAGAAATATGGATTTTTGTCGGCTTTGATTTTAATGATTACTTTTTACTTTTTTGCTCTTTCAATAACAGTTCGAATGGATCATTTAATGGGATTTTTCATTATTTCTGCTTTATTTTCTTTTTATCTCGGTTATTCTTCAGAATCAAAAAGAAAAGATAGATTCTATTATTTGGTTTACTTATTTATGGGCCTGGCAACATGGATTAAGGGACCGGCTGGTTTTTTAATTCCTTTAGTTGTTATTCCTGCCTTTTTGTTAATTCAAAAAGATCTGGCGGAATTTAAAAATTTAAAATTAAAAAAAGGCATCTTAATTTTTGTAGGTGTAATTTTATTATGGCTTGTACCCGCTTTAATTAGAGGGGGAAAAGAATATGCATATCAATTATTAGTTGTCCAAACTTTTGGTAGAACTGTTAATTCCTTTGCTCACCAGAAAGCATTTTATTATTATTTAACAACTTTTTCTTTTACCTTTTTACCGTGGTCTTTCTTTCTTTATTCAGCTTTTATTTACTGTTTTAAGAATAGGGGAAGGTTACCTCAATTTATAAAGTTTTTACTTAGCTGGTTTGCTGTTACTTTTATTTTATTTTCTTTAATAAGTGGAAAGCTTGACATATATCTTTTACCAATCTATCCAGCTGGAGCTCTTTTGGTTGCTTATTTATTTAAAGAGATTTCAAATCGACGAGCATCCAAATATTATATTATAATTCCAGCATTGATTACTTTTGCATTTTTCACCATCGGAAGTTTTTTTATACCCCAGGAAACACAGGGAATAGCTTTAAAAAGTCTTTTGATGCCAACAATTATAAGCTGGATTCTGGGAGGAATAGTCGGGATAATTCTACTATTTAAAAAGAAATATAGTTATATTTCGTATCTCGTTATTATTATATTTGCAGTTTTTTTACTCAACTTTTCTTTTTCAGTAGCTCAACCTTTCAGTCAGACTTATACTCTTAAAGAGACAGCTAAAGAAATGCAGCAGTTAAAAACTAGAGGAATTAATAATATTGCTACTTATAAATATGATGGTGATTCCGATTCTCTTGGTATTTATCTTGACTTTTGGCCGGAAGTGATTAAGGACCGGGTTGGCTTTCTAAATTATCTTAAGCAGGATAAATTTGCAGTTATGATGGAACTTGACGATTGGCAGCGAATCAGGGGCGATTTGAATCAAAATATAAAAAACAAATTTGAAGTATCACAATTTAATCAAAGTTATATAATTATTACTAATTATAGTAACTGATTTAACTTTAAAAACGTATATAAATTAAGGGTGGTGGAAAATGCAGAATTATAAATATGATTTTTCAATAGTGGTACCCATTTATAATGAAATCAAAAATTTATCTCCTCTAACAGATAGTATAATTAATGAATTAAATGAACAAGAATATAATTATCAAATAATTTATGTAGATGATGGAAGTCAGGATGGCAGCAGTCAAAAAATAGATTTGCTGCAGGAAAAAATAAATAGACTTTCAGCAATACATTTTACTAAAAATAATGGTCAGACTGCTGCTTTCTTAGCTGGTTTTAAAGAAGCGGAAGGAGAATATATAATTACTTTAGATGCAGATCTCCAGGTCAGTCCTGCTGATATACCTAAACTGATTCCCTTTTTAAATGATTATGATATGGTAATCGGGATGCGGACCAACCGGAATGATGGTTTGATTAAAAAAATTTCTTCAGTGGTTGGTAATGGGGTTCGGAACTTTATTACCGGTGAAAAGATTACTGATACAGGTTGCCCACTAAAAGTTTTTAAAAATGAGATTCATAAAGAATTTTATCCTTTTAAAGGTATGCACAGATTTTATCCTACTTTAGCCAGAATTAATGGATATGAAGTAAAACAGGTTCCGGTTAACCATTATCCCCGAAAATATGGTCAGTCTAAATATGGGATTAATAACAGAATGTGGAGAGGATTATTTGATACACTAGTTATGCGGTGGATGAAGAAAAGAATTATTAATTATAATATAAAGAGGGATTAATCTATGATATGGATAATAATTGGATTTGTTGGTCAGGCGATGTTTACCTTACGTTTTATTATTCAATGGATTGCTTCAGAAAAAGCAAAAAAAAGTATAGTTCCAAATGCTTTCTGGTATTTTAGTATTGCAGGAAGTCTTACTTTGTTAGTTTATGCAATTCATCGGCGAGATCCAGTTTTTATTGTGGGACAGTCAACCGGTTCTTTTATTTATCTACGAAATTTATATTTAATTAAAAAGAACAGAAAGAGCACAAGTAATCAGTGATTTAAAGTTATTTTACATATTTATTTAAAGAGGTGCTGATAAATGAGAATTTTAGTTGTAGAAGATGAAAAGGATTTATCAGATGTAATTAAAAAAGGGCTTGAGGAAGAAGGCTTTGTTGTTGATACAGTAAGTGATGGCCAGCAGGCTGTTAATTTTGCCTGGGATTATGAATACGATATAATAATATTAGATTTAATGCTACCAGTTAAAAATGGAATGGAAGCTTTAAAAGAAATCAGAGAGTACGGTATTAATACAGCGATCTTAATATTAACAGCAAAGGATATGGTAGAAGATAAGATAAAGGGATTAAACAGCGGTGCAGATGATTATCTAACCAAACCTTTTGCTTTTGGTGAGCTGGTTGCAAGAGTTAGAGCATTACTTAGAAGAGGTATTGAAGAGAATAATAATCAACTTATGACCGGAGATCTTGTAATTGATACGGTAAACCATAAAGTCTTACGCGGAGGAATTGAAATACCTTTAACAGTTAAGGAATATGCTGTTCTGGAATATCTGACGAGGAACAGAGGCCAGGTACTGTCTCGAACCCAGATAGAAGAACATGTCTGGGATTATCGATATGGAAATACATCTAACATTGTTGATGTATATATACGTTATTTGAGACAAAAAATTGATAATGATTTCGAGCCAAAATTAATTGAAACGGTTCATGGTAGAGGCTATAGGATAAAGGTAATTGAAAATGAAACTTAGATTAAAAATAAAGACAAGATTAACTTTATGGTATATAATTATTTTAACAATGACTTTAATTGCCTTTAGCAGTTTTATATTTTTAAATGTAGAACAATATATATATAACCAGGTAGAAATTAGGCTAAAAAATCAGGGAGAGCAAATCATTAGAGAAATTGAGAATAATGATCTTAGAGAGGAAAACATCGAAATCAGTCCAATCATTAATGAAGTAAAAGAAAATGCTGATAAAGATTATTTAATAGCTTATTATGCTGCGAATAAGAATTTGGTATTAACCAATAAACAAAACTATATTTTACCAGACAAATTGAAGACTGATAATATTTTTTCTGTCATTAAATTAGAAAATGATAATATTGATGAAGATTGGGCGTTAATAACTTTACCGATAAGCAGTCAAAGTACTTCGGGCTGGATTAGGGTAGCAGAACGGCTGGATTCGGAAGAAAAAATATTAGATAAATTAATATTAATTTCAATACTGGGTATATCAATTTTTTTAATAGCAGCTATTACTGGCGGCTACTTTTTGGCTGGGAAGGCTCTTTCCCCAATAGAGAAAATTAATACTACTGCCAGAGAAATAAGTTCCAGTAGTTTGGGGCAAAGAATTGAAGAAAAAAATACTGACGATGAAGTGGGCAGTCTGATTGTAACTTTAAATCAGCTTTTTGCAAGGCTGGAGAAGGCCTTTGAAAGAGAAAAACAGTTTACTTCAGATGCTTCTCATGAACTAAGGACTCCAATAACTGTAATCAGAGCTCAATCGGAAAAGATTCTGAGAAGAAATGATTTAAAAGAAGAATGTGAAGAAACCCTGAAAATCATAAAAAAGCAGTCTGATTATATGGGGCATTTAATTGAACAGCTCTTACTGCTTGCAAGAAGTGATAGTGGAAAGCAGATTATTGAAAAAGAAGAGTTTGATATTAATGAATTAGTGAAAATTGTGGCGGGAGAGTTTAGCGCAGTTGCTGAAAATAAAAATATAAAAATAATTACTGAACAGTCGAGCGAAAGCATAAGTGTTTTAGCAGATCAAAGTATGATTATTCAACTACTTCTTAACTTAATTGATAATGCTATTAAATATACACCAAAAGGTGGAGAAGTTAAGATAATTACTGAAAAAAATGATGGAAATTTAATAATTAAAATTAAAGATACCGGTAGGGGTATTCCTGAAGAAGATCAAGATAATATATTTGAGAGATTTTATCGGGTTGATAAGTCACGGTCTCGTAAAAAGGGGGGCACTGGTCTGGGGCTTGCTATTTGTGAATGGATAGTGGAGTCTCACGAAGGAAGTATTAATTTTGAGAGTAGTGCTGGTATAGGAACAACCTTTATAATTAAGCTCCCTGTAGTTTAAAAATTTATATTATTTTGCTACCTGGACTTTAAAAATAAGCTTTTTATTTGTTTTCAATAAGCTATATATCTATCTTCAGAATGAATATAATTCTTCATGAAATTAAATTTATTAAAGAGGGGATTTCGCTATGAGTAATTATTATAATTATCTAATATCATTAATTCAAAATTTCTCTATTTTTGGTTATCTATTAATAGCTATTCTGGCTTTTTTTGAATCTTTTGCTTTTATAGGTTTAATAGTACCGGGAAGTATAGCTGTTATTATTGGAGGATTTTTAGCAGCTCACGGCAGTTTGAATATTATCATTTTATATCTTTTAGTCTTTCTGGCTGCTGTTTTGGGAGATAATTATAGTTTTCGTTTAGGAAGAAATAAAAAAGTCCCCTTTAATCAGGATGGTAAAATATTTAATCAGGAACTTTTTATAAAAGGCCGAAAGTTTTTTGAACATTATGGAGCTAAAAGTGTTTTTCTGGGGCGATTCGTTGGCTGGGTAAGACCTATTATCCCATTTATAGCCGGTTTTTTTGAGCTAGATGCTAAAGTTTTTTTGCTGTGGAATATTTTAAGCAGCATATTATGGGCAGCATCTCATATTGCTCTTGGCTACTTTTTTGGTAGAACCTGGCAGCTTGTTGCCCTCTGGTCTACAAGGTTTACAATTTTCTTTACAGGATTAATTGTTTTTGTGATTTTAATATATTTACTCAAACATTTTGCTTTGAGTAGAGGAAAGGAACTTTTAACTTTACTTGTTTCAATAGGTGAATCGATAAAAAGGGCTGTGATCGAAAATAAAGAAGTAAAAGAATTTGTTGAGCAGCATAAGGCATTCTTTTCATTTCTAAGAAAAAGATTTGATAGGAATAATTTTTTTGGTCTTCCAGTTACTCTTTTTGTTTTGTCTTTAATCTATGTAATGGCTCTTTTAGGAGGTATTATTGAAGATTTTCTAACTACTGATTTAATTATTAGTGTGGATCATAGAATAGCAAATCTTTTGACGATTTTTAGAAATGAAACTCTTACAGATATATTTTTCTGGATTACTTTTCTCGGGAAATGGCAGGTTATATTAGTTTTTACATTTAGTATAATTTTAATTTTATGGCTCTGGAATAAAAAATCATATATAATTCCAATCCTGATTAGCATTACAGGTAGTGTGTTATTTACCTATATCGGTAAATTACTTTTTCATAGACCAAGGCCGGTTGTTGCAATTTATCAAGAAAGTTCTTTTTCTTTTCCCAGTGGTCATGCTACAATTTCAGTTGCGTTTTATGGTTTTTTAACTTATTTTTTAGTGAAGGAAATTTCTAGCTGGAAAAATAAGATAAATATATTTTTTACAGGTTTGATATTAATTATAGCTATTGGTTTCAGTAGACTTTATCTGGGTGTACACTTTTTAAGTGATGTCTGGGCTGGATATTTAGTTGGAGCTCTGTGGTTGATTATAGCAATAAGTGTTTCAGAATATTTAACTCTTAATCAAAAAAATATTTTCCATAAATTTAAAGATGTAGAATTGTCCGGACTGGTAAAACAAATAATTTCAGTTATAATAATAATTTTAGCAGTTGGCTCATATACATTTTTTTCCTTAGAATATCAAATTCCATATAGAACAACTCCCCCACAGAAGCCACTAATTGTTAGTAAAGCTCTCAATGTTTTTGAAGGCAGTAGGCTTAAATATACAGAGTCACTTTTAGGAGAAAAAGGAGAACCGATAAGTTTTATTATCGTGGCTAATAATGAAAAACAATTAATCAGAACTTTTCAAAGTGCTGGCTGGAATACAGCCGATGAAATCAACATATATACTTTATATAAAGCTGCAAAAGCGGCTTTATTAAAAAAACCATATCCCAGTGCACCGGTTACACCTGATTTCTGGAATTCAAAGGTTAATGATCTTGCTTTTGAAAAACCAGATTCTAGTGATAATATTAGAGTTCGTCATCATGCTCGATTCTGGGAGACTAATTTTATAACCAATGATGGAGAGAAAATATATGTAGGTACGGCAAGTTTTGATAGTGGAATTAAGTGGGGTATAACTCATAAGATTGATCCTGATATTGATAGTGAGAGGGAATATCTTTTTGATGATTTAGAGACTACTTCTCTGATCAAATCTGCAGAAAAATATCAATTTGTCGCGCCTAAACTGGGAAGTAATTTTGTAGGAGATCCTTTTTTCACGGATGGCAAAGCATATATATTGGTAGTTGAATAAATAGAGTTCAGTTAAAATATTTAATTAACTCAAAGTTTTATTAAAAAATAAATAATTTTTGATAATTATTAAAGGCATTGTTCAGCTGAGATAACTCCAGCTGGGCGGTGCCTTTTTTTATCTCTGTTACTTTAAAGATTAAAAAAATCTCATTTTTAATTAATAAATCTCTAATATCTAAGTTGTAAAATTTAAATCAGAGCAAGAGATAATAATAATCTTAAAAAGTGGTGATAAAAATGTTGGTAATAAATAGTTTAACTAAAAATTACGATGGTTTTACAGCTGTTGATAATTTAAGTTTTAAAGTAGGAGAGGGTGAAATATTTGGCTTCCTGGGACATAATGGAGCAGGGAAAACAACAACAATTTCTATGCTGGTCTCATTAATCAGACCAAGCAGTGGAAGTGCTGAGATTGCTGGTTATGATGTTGTAAAAGATAATCTTAAAGTAAGAAGCATGCTTGGTTATTTACCAGAAAATGTTAACTTATACAGCAACTTAACAGCTTTTGAAAATCTCTATTTTTTTGGTAGTTTATCTGGGGTTGAAAATGTTGAGAAAAGGATAAATGAGGTTCTTAAGGATTTAGAGATGCACTCCTGGAAAGATACAAAAGTCAGGGAATTTTCTAAAGGAATGAGACAGCGTATCGGTATAGCTCAGGCCTTACTGCATAAACCCAGGATATTATTCTTAGATGAACCAACATCAGGTTTGGATCCACAGGGGACCAAAAGCATCCGTGATCTGCTCTTATATATAAATAATAAGTGGAATACGACTATATTTCTAAATACCCATCTTTTATCAGAAGTGAAAAAAATCTGCAGTAGTATTGGAATAATAAGTCACGGGCAATTGCTGATGACAGATTCTTTAATAAATATTAAGAAAAAATTTGGTAGTGAAAAATCTCTTGAGGATATATATTTCCGGATTGAGGGGGATCAAAATAATGGGGAAAATACTGTCTATAGCATCTAAAGAAATAAAAACTGCATTTAAAGATAAGGCTTTTCTTGCAGTTGCTTTACTTTTCCTTCTGCTTTCTATTCTATCAGTGTATATAGGGTCAGCAACCAAAAATGCTGAAATCACAGCATATCAGGATATTGTTAACTTATTGAAATCACAGGGAGCTACTTCTATTCCAGCAGAGCCGAAGATATTCCCCTTATCAATTTTGAAAAATATTATAAATTATGTTGCGGTAATAGGCTCAATTGTTGCTATATTTCTTGGGTTCAATTCTTTTAGTGAAGAAAGAGAGGAGGGGACAATTAAGCTTTTACTTTCAAGACCAATTTACAGAGATCAGCTGATAAATGGTAAACTTTTTGGAGGAGCGTTCGTAATTGCAGGTCTATTAATAATAACTTTAGTTTTTAATTGTTTCCTTTTTACAGTGGTATCTGGAATGAATATTAATTTTGCTGAATTTAGTCGTTTAACTGTTTTTTTTGTTTTTGCTTTTTATTATATGATAAGTTTTTATCTTGCCTCATTATTTGTTTCTCTCAAGAGTCAAAACAGTACTTTTGCGTTTTTATTAATGCTAATTATCTGGATGGGAGTAAGTTATGTTATTCCACAGCTGGCTGAAAGCCAAAAAAATTATGTTTATGTACTGAATAATATAAGTCAAACCATGAATCAAATGCCGCAGGATACACTGATCTCTAAGACAATAGAGATATTTTCTCCTACAGTACAATTTAAAAATATAGGTCGTGACCTTCTGCAGGTAGTTCCAGAACATGCTCAACTTTCTCTTTTTACATTATTGAAGCTTAATCTGCGATCTATTATATATCTTCTAGTTCCTGGGCTTTTTATGCTTTTTGGTTCATACAATAGTTTTTTAAAAGAAGGTAATTAAATGAAAAGAATATTAACTGTATTAATAATTTGGATAGTCTTGGCAGCAGGATTTAGTTCAGGAGCAGCAGCTCAGACTTTTGCTACCAGTCCTATTTATCTCAGCAAAGAGGCAGCGGGGGGGCAGCAGGTTGATTATACTTTTCTAATTAAAAATAATGACCAGAGAGAACATAATTATTCTTTTCAGATATTAAATCTTCAAAAAGAATATATCAGCAGTCTGGATTATAAGTCATTTTCAGAAACCAATTTTAGTTTAACTGCAGGGAATAGTAAAAAAATAGACTTGAAATTAAAAATACCAGAAAACTCAAAAGCTGATCATCTTTCATTCCGGGCAGTTTTGAAAAAAGAGGGTAATATTACTAAATCTCTACCACTTAACATTAAAATTAATAAAGATTATCAGCTCACAATCGCAGATTATCCTCGAGATTTGAATTTGATCAGTGGTGAAAATCAAAGTTTTTCAGTTACAGTTGGAAACATAGGAACAGAGACTCTAAAAAATATTAAACTTAAATTTGAGCTGCCGAAAAAGTGGTTAATAGAAAATATTAAACCCAAACAAATGGATCTTAAAGCTGGAGAAAAAGGATCATTTAATGTGGATATATTTGTTCCTTCATCACAGGCAGCTGCTAACAAAGAGATTTCAGTAATTGCCTATAATCAGCATTCTCAGACAAAAATTTTAATTGGCTCAATTACTGTTAAAAAGAATCCAAATTACTTTTTGGTAATCCTGATTCTGCTGATTATTATGATAATGGGAACAATATATTATTTTCGCAGATTTGGAAGAAGATAAATATTTTAAATGGAGGTGAACTTAATGAGTGAAATGATAGTGATTGCTAGAAAGGAGATTAAAGATTCTTTAAATAATAAATTTTTTCTTTCCATACTTATTTTGCTGCTTATTTTAACTATAGTATCAATAGTTTTGGGGACCTTACAGGTCCACTCCCAGATAGCACAGTACAATAGGTCTATTGAGTTTTTAAAGTCAATGGGTAAAACTAATTTACCACCAATGCCCAGCCTTAATCCTCTCTCAGTATCAAAGAGCTTTGTAAATTATGTTGCTATGATTGGTGCTTTATTAGCAATAGTCCTCGGTAATTATGCAGTAAGCAAAGAGAGGAAAAATGGTACATTTAAACTGATACTATCCAGATCAATTTATAGGGACCAGCTTATTAATGGAAAGTTGGGTGGGAATCTGCTGCTCTTAGCTTTAATTAACTTTGCTATTGCAGCTGTAACAATTATTTTTCTTACTGCTTTGGGGGGAGTTAGTCTTAGTCAGGCGGATTTAATAAGATTAATCTTTTTCTTTGCCGCTTCATTTTTATATATGGCCTTGTTTTTTATAATTTCTTTGTTTGTAACTCTGCTTCTACCATATAAAAACTATGCCCTGCTTACAGTAATAATTATCTGGCTTGTATTTGCTTTTATATTCCCTCAAATTGGCGATACCATGGATATGGATAACCAACTTCCTGGTGGATTTTTCGCAAGTATGGGACTCAACAGAGCTCAGGAGAAACAGATAGTCAATAAATTTAAATTCTATGAAACACTTAGAAATGGAATAGAAGAACTTTCTCCAACCAAACATTTTGAAAGAATTAGTTTTGCTCTCTTAGGAGTTAAACCTGGTTTTAAAAATAATACTGCCTGGGAAATAGTTAATCTAAAGTGGCTAAATCTGGCAGGTTTATTAGTGCCTAATATAATTTTAAGTATGCTGTCTTATCTGGTTTTTTTGCGCAGAGAAAATCTTTAAATAGATAATATATTAAAAAGTTAAAAATAATAACTATGGAGGTAAAAGATTATGATGAAAGTAAAAAAGAGTAATTGGCTCACATTGACTTTGCTATTATTAGCAGCATTAATAGTTTTTTTTGGAGGTGCTAGTAAAATATATGCGGCTGGAAATAATTTGGACAGTGATAAAGATGGAATTCCCAATGATGTAGAAAAAGTATATGGAACTAATCCTTATGCTGCTGATAGTGATGGTGATGGAATGAATGATAAAGATGATAATAATCCTGTTCAATTGAGTAATCCTATTAAAGAAAGCGGCAGCCGAGATTTACAAATAAGGGTAAAGGATGCAAGGGTAGAAGATAATTTTGATACTAATCATTCGGATCTTCCTGACCATCTGCAAATAACATTATTAAATAAAGGGAAAAAATCTTTGAGCAATATAGAACTCTATTATACAATAACTGATAAAAAAACAGGTGCCGAAGAATCGTATTATCAGAAACTTAATTCAGAAATTGCTGCAGAAAGTGAATTAACTCTTCATTTTGACAATAAAATTGCTAAAGATCATTATTCTGCAAATATGAATGGATTATATGGAAGTTCAACTAATGGTTTGATTTTTGATGTTTATCTGCATGTGAAAGGCTATAAAACTCTTAATTTTAAGATAGAAAAGGATGCAGGTGCTGCAGAAGTCGCTGACTAAAAATCAATATGAATATTAAAATACTTTAATCTATAATTAACATTTGTTTAATTTTTAAAGTATAAAATGAAATTGTAGTAAAAAAGAAATTAAAAAAAGGAAAGGATGAAAAATATGTTGAAGAAAATAATAGCAACATCAATGTTAGCTGTATTTGTTTTTGGTTTTGTGGGAGGTATATTTACTTTATCCGAAAATAGGGTTCAGGCAGCTGATCAGAAATCTAATATTTTTAATATGGAAAAGGCTATTAAGGTTGTAAAAGAGAAATATACTAATGCCCAGGTTAAATCAGTTGACAAAGAATTGGAAAATGGTAAAACATTTTTTGAAGTAGAATTTACTGATTCAAATGGAAATCATGAGGTAAGTATTGATGCAGATACTGGTAAAATATTAAAATCTTTTGAAGATGAGAAAAATAATTATCAGAATGAAAGTGGAGAACATCATAATGAAGGTAATGAGACAGAAGACTATGATAATCAGGATAATGAATCAGAAGAACATGGAGAAGATGATGACAGCGGCAGTAATCAGGATGACGACTATGAAAGCGAATAATGTAGAAAAAAGTTATTTTTGAAAATAGCTAATATATAACTTATAAGCTGTCAGTCTTGATGCTGACAGCTTTTCTGTTTGATTATTTTTAAAGTATGGTTAAGAATTCTTTTAGAAGCACCTCTATTATTTAGAATTACTTTTCTGGCTTTTTCTCCCCTGTTCTTTAAATTGTTTTTATTATTTAAATAATAGTTAAGTTCTTTTTTTAAACTCTGCCAGGTATTTACCTGTATTCCGGCATCATTTTTAATTAAAAGATCTCTGCTGTCTTTAAAATTAGACATATCCGGACCGAAAAACACCAGTTTTCCCTGGGCGGCAGGCTCCAGTACATTATGCCCCCCTTTTCCCATCATACTGCCTCCTACAAAAACTAGATCAGCAATACTGTATATTTGTGCCAGTTCCCCGATAGTATTTAAAATAAGAGCTTCAATTTTTTTAGAATTGTTATTCTTAAGCTCTGTTTTTTTTACAGCATCAATATTATTTGTTTTAAAAATTTCATTGATTTCAGCTGCTCTTTCAATATCACGGGGAGCAACAATAAAATATAAATTAGGAAATTCCTTTTTTAGCTCCTGATAAATCTGGATTAAATGTTTTTCTTCATCAGGATGAGTACTACCAGCAACAAAAACTAAATTATCTTTATTTATTTTAAACAATTTTCGATATTTTTCTTTTTTGTTTTCAGAAATTAGAGAATAATTCTGATCAAATTTTGTATTTCCCAGGTTAAATACTTTTTTTTCATTAGCTCCAAGTTCTATAACTCTATTTTTATCCTGTTCAGACTGCATGGCCAGACAGTCAATATTATTAAGCATATCCGGCATAATTGAGCCTAAATAATTATATTTTTTGTAACTACTATCACTTATTCTACCATTGGCATAGATTATTTTATGCCCTCGCTTGTTTGCAATCTTGATAAAGTTTGGCCAGAGTTCAGTTTCAATAATCATAATCAGATCAGGATTAATTATATTTAAAGCCTTATTAACAGCAAACGGTAGATCAAAGGGAAAATAGACTATAGCATCAGCATCCTCAATGATTTTGTGGGCCATATTCTGGCCGGTATAAGTGGTAGTAGAAAAAATTAATTTGTATTCGGGTAGTTCTTTTTTTAGTTCTTTTACAACAGGACTGGCGGCCACAGTTTCCCCGACAGAAACTGCGTGAATCCAGATGACTTTATTATTGGTGGCTAGACTTTTTATTTTATTTGCATAAAAGCCAAAAAGTTCTTTGGTATTTTTTTTGTTTGTATTAGTAAGCTCTTTATAGATTAAGATAGGAGAATAGATTATGAAAATTAAAACAAGTAATAAATTATAGATTATGTACATGATTAAAACCCCTTAAAATTAAATGCTATCTGAATTATATCAGAACTAAAAAATAATGACAAATAGCTGAAATTTGAGCTTGCTAGCTTTTCGGCAATAATAAAGGCTGACCTAAAAAAGCCAGCCATTGTTTAAATTATAAAAATTGTAATTAATACTTTAAACCATATTTTTCTAACACCCTTTTTTCTACTCTCATGCGGGCAGTTTTTTGAGGATCAACAACCTGACTAATCTGGAGATCACAAATAATACTCATCAGCATTGCAAGCTCATTATTACTCAGTGGAAGTCTTTCGTTCAAAAATTGAAACATATTGTTGCTCGCTTTTTTGGCAGCGGCATCCAGATCTGTACCCGAAGCAATAGTATAAAAAGCTGGTTCAGTTTCAACTATTGGATCACTTAATTCCTTATTTTTTATTAGATCAACTTTGACAGTAACTTCACCAGCAATTTCAATACCTGTTACAACAACTTCGCCATCACCCATGGCTGCATGCAGATCTCCTATTGCCAGCATTGCTCCAGGAACTCTAACCGGAAGATAAAGAATTGCATTTTCCTTAATTACTTTGGTGTCCATATTTCCTCCATGGGAGGCTGGTGTACCACAGGGAACAGCTTTCTCGTCTTTGCCAGGTGAAGTACCAATTACTCCAATCATTGGATCGAGATCAATATTAATTTTTTCGTTAAAAATAGCCTTATTATTTTCGATAGGAATAATTTTAGTCTCCGAATCAGTAATAAATTCTTCCAGAAATCCCATTTCCGGAGAGGTAATCATAACTCCCTGATCCTTTACTTTGATTTTTTTGATTTCTATTTTCAGTGTGTCTCCAGGTTCAGCACCTTCAATTTTTAGAGGTCCAGTTGCTGGATTAATTGTCTCCCAGTCTGTCGACTCAAAAAGTACTTCCTCACTTTGAATCTGATTACTAAAACAGTCCTGTGTCTCAAAAATTACTGTTTCACCTGGCTGACAGCTGGCAGCCTCCTTATTGTGGGCAGACATTGAATAGATATGCTTGTCGGCTGATATTTTCATTCTATCCCTCCAGATTTTAATTAAATATATTTAAAATTGAGAATATTTATTATAAATTATAACATAGAATTTTTCTACTGTCAGCTAATCGACAAAAACTGACAGGTTCACGGTGCGTGTACATAAACAAACATAAACGAGCATAAACAAAAAAGACAGCCAATTGGCTGTCTTAGATTCAAAATGGTACCCTCAAGGGGATTCGAACCCCTGCCGCCAGGATGAAAACCTGGTGTCCTGGACCCCTAGACGATGAGGGCAAATTTTTATATAATTTTGTTGACTGCAATAAATATAATAGCATAAGAACTAACTGGCGTCAAGAATTTTGCTGAAGAAATATAATTTAAAATTTTCTCTCTATTCCTTACTGTTCTGTCAGTGTTTTGGGCCTGTTTTTCCTTGAAACAATTAATCTTTTTGACATTTGTTCATAATAATTAATTTTATGACAAGGAAGTAGCAGTTAAATCTAGAATAGTATAGTTAAGAGTAGGAATTATTCTTTATAAAGGAAATGCTCTGTTTATAAATTTAAAGAGATTATTATTACTGGTTAGTTTTAAAGAAAATATTAAGCTGAGGTGATCAAATGTCAGAACTGCTGGACCTTTTTGCAGAAAAAGAGCTTGTTCTAGCTCAGGGATGTACTGAACCGGGAGCGGTGGCTTTTGCAGTGGCTGCTGCAGCCGAACACAGTCGGGGTGAGCTAAAGAAAATCAAGATTAAGATTGATGGTTTTGTTTATAAAAATGGTATGTCAACCGGCCTGCCGGGGATTAATAAGTATTATGGAAATAAAACAGCAGCCGCTTTAGGTTATTTTGCCGATAAACCCTTAGCAAGAAAACTGACAATATTAGCTGATCTAGAAGATAAACTGGATCAGGCCCTGGGGATTATTGAGCGAGTAGAATTTGAGGTTCTGGAAGAAAAGATGCCCGTTTATGTGGAAGCAATTATTGAAGCTGATAATCAGGTTTGCTCTCTGATTAAAGGCAGTCATGATGATTTAAAAAAGATTACAGTTGATGGTAAAATAGTTTATCAAAATCAGAGTAAAATTTCTGCTGACCAGCAGTTAAAAAATCTTAATGCTCAATTAAAGACGATGAATATTTATCAGTTAATTGAGCTAGTAGAAAAAGAATTTTCAGATAGGCAGCTTCAGTTATTAAAAGATGGCTTGAAACTAAACTCGGTAATCGCCCGAGCTGGTAGAGAGGGAGTTGGTTCGGAAGTTGGGGTTAAATATAGAAAACGAACTGATTTTAATGAGCTAAATGAAATTGCAGCTAAAGCTGCTGATGGTACAGGAGCCAGAATGGCCGGAGCAGCTTCTCCAGCCCTGGCATCTTCAGGTAGTGGTAACCAGGGCATTTTTATTTCGCTGGTTACCTATCACAGTGCCCGACATTATTTTAATATCTCAGATAAAGAAATTTTTAAGGCAACAATGATTGCTCATCTGGTTGGTCATTATGCCAAAATTTACCTGGGGCGTCTTTCTGCACTCTGTGGGCTTTTTTATGCTGCAGCACCGGGAGTGTTGGCAGCTTTACTTTATCTGGCCGGTAAAGAAGATAAAATAGAAGAGGCGATCAATAATTTAATCAGTGATACAAGTGGAGTTTACTGTGATGGAGCCAAGGGGAGCTGTGCTTTAAAGTCGCTTACAGCAGCTGAACTTGCATTGAGGCATTTTGATTTGATTATGCAGGATCTGAACTGTCATCTTCCTTCAGGATTTATTAACTGTTCTTTAAGTAAAACATTTGAAAACCTGGCTGCTATTTCAAGACCTTCAGAAAATACAGTTAATAATACACTATTTAAGGTTGTTGAGAAAAATGCCTGTGAAATTTGAAAAACATTTATTCCAGACAGTTAAGTATTTTTCTGGCTGAAGACATTGATTAAATTAAGTAAATGCTTTACTGAATTATAATAAATTTTTAACAGGAGGAATTTAAGATGAAAATAGCTGTTATTGGTGCTGTTGCAGCAGGTACAAGTGCTGCAGCTAAAGCAAGGAGAACAGATAAAGAAGCAGAAATTGTAGTTTTTGAAAAGGGAACGGATATTTCTTATGCTGGCTGTGGACTTCCCTATTATATCTCTGGCGTAACACCTTCCCGTTCTGAAATAGTAATGAATACAGTGGAAGATTTTAAGGAAAAATATAATGTCGAAGTTAGGCTCCAACACGAGGTTACTCAAATTGAAACAGATGGCAAAAAATTAAAATATAAGAATTTAAACACAGGAGAAACGGGTGAGTATAAATATGATAAATTAATTATTGCTACCGGTGCTTCTCCAATTAAACCCCCATTTGAAGGTCTGGATCTGGAAAATATTTTTACTCTTCGCTCTGTTGAGAGTGCCGACCAGATAAAAGTGGCTTTAAGTCGAAAAGAAACTCAAAAGGTTGTAATTATTGGTGCCGGCCTGATTGGTCTTGAGATGGCAGAATCTTTTAGGGAGCTGGGGATGGATGTTACAATTGTTGAACTGGAAGATCAGGTGCTGCCTCCTTATAGTAAAGAAATGGCCGAGATTGTAGCAGAACATTTAAAGGAAAAGGAAGTTGAACTGATTTTAGATGATGGAGTGGATCATTTTGAGGGTGAAGACAGGGTAGAGAAAGTTGTAACTGCTTCTGGCAAAAAAATTGAAACTGATCTTGTCTTACTTTCGATTGGAGTTAAGGCCAATTCAGAGCTGGCAGAAAAAGCTGGAGTTGAAATCGGTAAAACAGGAGCTATTAAAGTTAATGAGAGATTAGAAACAAATCTTAAAGATATTTATGCTGCAGGTGACTGTGCGGAATCAACTGATCTGCTGACCAATAAAGATGTCTGGGTTCCTCTTGGTTCTACTGCAAATAAGCAGGGAAGAACAGCTGGCGAAAATGCAGCCGGTGGAGATTATAAACATTATGGTATTTTAAAAACAGGAATTACAAAAATATTCGACCTGACAGTGGCAAAAACTGGTTTGGATCTGGAGGAGGCAGAAAAAGAAGAAATCGATGCTGTGGCTGTCAAAATTAAAGCTCATAATCATGCAAGCTATTATCCGGGTACTGCTCCAATTCATCTGCGAGGAATTTTTGATAGAGAAAATGGAGTTATTGTTGGAGCAGAGGTAATCGGCGGTGAAGGTTCTGATAAAAGAATTGATGTGCTGGCTACAGCAATTTACAATAGAATGACTGCAGGAGAACTGTTTCAGGTTGATCTTGCCTATGCTCCTCCTTATTCCGGTCCTAAAGATGCAGTAGCAATACTGGGAATGGTTGCAGAAAAGAAGATATAACTTTTGTTCTTTGTTCACCAATCTGTTATAATAAATATAATAGAGTATTTTACTAAACTTTAAATAAATGTAACAGGAGTGAAAAAGTATGGCCCGTCCAACCAAAGATCGGATAATTGAAAAATTACCTGAAATAAAATTTTTTAAACCAGCGGGAGTCCCCGGACATCAGCTGGAAATAGTAGAGATGACTATGGAAGAAGTGGAAGCCCTGCGCCTAAAAGATGTTAAAGGTTTAACTCAGGCAGAAGCAGCAGAACTGATGAATGTTTCTCGCCCAACTTTTCAGCGGGTATTAACTTCAGCCAGAAAAAAGGCTGCTGAGGCTTTAACCTGTGGTAAGGCAATTAAATTTGCTGGGGGAGATTATCGTCTGGTGAGACCGGGCCACTGTCCGGAATGCGGCAAAAAAATGAGAAGAGGTAGAACTCATCAGCACGGGAAAAATATGTCTAAAGAGAAGTGCCCGGAATGTGATGAGGATCAGGAGGCTTAAAATCCTGAATCTATTAGTGCTTGTTTTAATAATCAAGAGATTATAAATTTAATTGAGTAAATTGCTCTAAGGAGAAGTTGAGTGCACAAAAAGGAGGATTAATTCGATTATGAAAATTAATGTAGACTGGCAGGGAGAAATGGAATTTAAAAATCAACTGCCATCAGGTCATGAATTAACAGTTGATGCAGCAGCAGAAAGTGGAGGGCATAATAAGGGGCCTCGCCCAATGGAATTACTGCTCAGTGGACTGGCTGGCTGTACTGGAATTGATGTTGTTTTGATACTTAAAAAGATGAAAACTGAATTAGAAGACTTTGCAATGGAGGTTGATGCTGAAAGGGCAGAAGAACCTCCGAGGCGATTTACTAAAATTCATATTAAATATAAGTTTAAAGGGAAAAAATTAGATGAACGCAGGGTGGAAAGAGCAATTAATCTTTCGGAAAAAAAATACTGCTCGGCCAGCAACTCTTTAAATGCAGAAATCACTTCAAGTTATGAAATTGAGTCTACAGATTAGATTATGTTAATATATGTTAAATGAAGAAGAATTAATAATTTTAAGTAAATATATTACAGAAAAATGATTGAAATTATTGAATACCCGGATATCCGGGTATTTTTTTTATTTTATCTACAAATTATTGCAGGATTAATTTAAATCTCATTGAATATATAAAGTGAGATTTAAATTTTTAAACATATAATTTTCTAAATACTCTTAATATAAAAGGGAGGATAATGATGATTAATTTAGAAGTCAATGAAAAACAGTTAGAAAAAGCAATTGAACGAGCAAGAGAAAAAAATATAATTCTGCCAACTTTTGAGCAGATGAAAAATCCGGAATTAATTCCGGCTAAAATCAAAGAAAAATTGAAAGATATTGGTCTCTGGGATGTAAACAGTTATAATTTATTCCGCATTAGCTGGAAAAATGAGCCTAAAAAAGATGGGGGTCTTTATGATGGGGTAAATTATATTGAATTCCCTTCCGAATTGACTGGTGTTGATGCCAGGATTTTTGCGGTTGTGGGTAAATGGTTCCCCACTGGTGCACATAAGGTAGGTGCAACTTATGGCTGTCTTGCTCCGCAATTGGTGACCGGACAGTTTGATCCAACCTCCAGTCATGCAGTCTGGCCTTCAACTGGTAATTACTGTCGAGGTGGAGCCTATAATTCTCAGCTTTTGGCCTGTGATTCGATTGCAATTTTGCCAGAAGGCATGAGTAAGGAAAGATTTGATTGGCTGCAGAAGGTAGCAGGTGAGGTAATCCCGACTCCCGGTACGGAAAGTAATGTAAAAGAAATTTTTGATAAAGTCTGGGAACTGCGGGAGACAAGAGATAATATCACAGTGTTTAATCAGTTTGAAGAATTTGGCAACCATCTCTGGCATTATGAAGTTACTGGTTCAGCAATGGAAGAAGTAATTAGAGATGAAATGAGAGATAATGATAATTATTTTGGTTTTTTTGCAACTTCTGGTTCTGCAGGTACCCTGGGAGCCGGAGATCATCTTAAAGATCAGTTCCCTCAGAGCAAAATAGCAGTTGGAGAAGCACTGCAATGTCCAACCATTTTAAGTAATGGTTTTGGTGCTCATAGAATTGAAGGTATTGGAGATAAACATATACCCTGGATTCATAATGTAAAAAATACAGATATGGCAATTGCTATTGATGATGAGCGCACAATGTCTCTGCTGCGTTTATTTAATGAGACAGCTGGAAGAGAGTATTTGATAGAACAGGGAGTTTCAGAAGATTTTGTTGAGAAACTTGAACTTTTAGGGATTTCAGGAATTGCTAATTTAGTTGGGGCTATTAAGATGGCTAAATTTTATGAACTGGATCAGAATCAAATACTGATGACTGTGCTGACTGACTCATTAGAACTCTATACATCCCGTCTGGAAGAAATGAGGGAAGAAAGAGGAGAATATACAAGAGAAAATGCAATTAAAGATTATCACCGTTATCTGAGAGGGATTAATACAGAATATACTCTGGAAATGGGTCTGGAAGAAAGAAGACGGGTGCATAACCTGAAATATTATACCTGGATTGAACAGCAGGGTAGAGATTCTGAAGAACTCAATGCTCAGTGGTATGATTATGACAATTACTGGGGTGGAATTCACTCTCAGGCAGAAGAGATTGACAAATTAATAGAAGAATTTAATCACAAAACAGGTTTATTAGAAGAGCTGTAGAATAATAGTAATTGAGGTGAAGCAGATGAAATATGTAACAGGGCTGCACTGTATTAAGTGTGGTAAAGAGTATGAAGCAGATCCTGAGCGTTATCTCTGTGACGATTGTGAAGATGGGATCTTAGATGTAGATTATGATTATCAAAAAATTAAGGCTGAATGGTCAAAAGAAGATTTAAAAGCAAATCCAGATCAGCGCATCTGGCGTTTTGAACCACTTCTGCCGATTAAGCCGGAGACGGAAAAGCCTAAGCTTGCTGTTGGAGATACACCAGTTTACAATTCTCCAGTTTTGGCTGAAGAGTTTGGAATTAAAAAATTGATTATTAAAGATGATGGCTTAAACCCAACTGCATCTTTAAAAGATAGAGCCTCAGCAATGGCTGTTGTTAAGGCACAGGAGGCGGATGCAAAAACAGTTGCCTGTTCTTCGACCGGTAATGCAGCATCCTCTCTGGCTGGTAATATAGCTTCTATGGGGGGAAGAATGAATGCGGTTATTTTTGTGCCTGACCGTGCTCCTGCAGGAAAGCTGGCCCAGCTGTTAATTTATGGAGCTGATGTAGTTTCAGTTAAAGGTTCCTATGAAGAAGCCTTTTATCTTTCAGCAGAAGCCATTAAAAAGTGGGGCTGGTATAATCGTAATGCTGCCATTAATCCTTATCTGGTAGAAGGTAAAAAAACCGTTTCTTTAGAGCTGGCTGAGCAGCTGGAATGGGATATGCCGGACTGGCTTGTGTTTTCTGTTGGTGATGGCTGTACTATCGCGGGAGCTTATAAAGGTTTATATGATCTAAAACAGATTGGCTTTATTGACAGGATACCCAGGTTACTGGGGGTTCAGGCAGAAGGTTGTGCTCCAATCACTGAAGCTTTTAGGACCGGAGAGGAACTGGAGGTTACAGCTGAGAACACAATAGCAGATAGTATTGCAGTTGGTAAACCCCGAAACTGGTTAAAGGCGGTTAGAGCAATTAGAGACTCAGCGGGAGAAATGATTAATGTTAGTGATGATCAAATTTTAGCTATGATGAGAAATTTAGGTAAAAAGACAGGCATTTTTGGTGAGCCTGCAGGAGTTGCTGGAATGGCGGGACTCAAAAAAGCTGCAGCAGAGGGAATTATTAAGCGAGATCAGAGTGCAGCTGTTGTAATTACTGGGAATGGTTTAAAGGATGTTAAAAATGCCCGTCGTGCAGCCGGTGATCCTATTGAAGTTGAGCCGGATCTGGAAAAATTGACTGCTATTTTTGTCGAACAGGGTGTGACTTAAGATGAGTGATAATATAAGACTTGGACAGAGAATTAGAAAAAAACGTCAGGCTAGAGGTATGAGTTTAAATGATGTAGCAGAGAAGATAAAGAAGACTTCAAGTTATTTAAGTCAGGTAGAAAGGGGGCTTGCCGAACCTTCTATTACTGCTCTGCGGGAGATTGCCAGAGCACTGGAAGTTCCGATTTTCTACTTTTTGATTGAGGAAGAGAATCATAATGCAGTGGTGCGCAAAGATGAACGCAGGATTTTGAATTTTCCCGGTTCACATCTGACCTTTGAACTGCTTTCTCCAGATTTAAATAGAGATATGGAAGTTATCGAGGCAACACTGGAGCCAGGTGCTGAGACAACAGACGAACCTTTAAATCATCTGGGAGAGGAATGTACGATTGTTATGCAGGGGAAGATGTTTATTCAGATTGGTGATCAGGAGTATGAGTTGGAAAAAGGTGACAGCATATACTATAAGGCGAGCTTGCCTCATAAAATTAAGAGTATCGGTGAAGAAGATCTTCATTTCATATCAGCGATTACTCCCCCAAACTTCTAAGTTGTATTAATTAGAAATGAAATAGCATTTGGGTACTTATTATAAATATAATTGACCGGTAATAAATATTAAATTAATGGAGGTGCCAGTTAAGTGATAGAATTTGATCAAATAATGGAAAAAGCTGAAAGCTATCGTTCAGAAATTAGTGCGTTTTTAAGAGATATGATCAGAATTCCGAGTGAAAGCTGTGAGGAAAAAGAGGTAGTTTTAAGAATAAAGGAAGAGATGGAAAAGGTAGGCTTTGATAAGATAGAAATTGACGAAATGGGTAATATCCTTGGTTATATAGGTAATGGAAGCCATGTAATTGCCATGGATGCTCATATTGACACTGTTGGTGTCGGAGATGATTCTCTCTGGGATTATGACCCTTATGAAGGTTATGAAGATGATGAAATAATTGTAGGACGGGGAGCCAGCGATCAGGAGGGTGGAATGGCTTCAATGGTCTATGCCGGAAAGATAATTAAAGATTTAGGCTTAGAAGATGACTATACCCTGATTATTACCGGTACAGTACAGGAAGAAGATTGTGACGGCCTCTGCTGGCATTATATTATAGAAGAAGATGAAATCAAACCCGAATTTGTTGTAATTACCGAACCTTCATCCTGTAATATTTATCGCGGCCACCGGGGCAGAATGGAAATCAAAGTTAGTACTCATGGTGTTAGCTGTCACGGATCAGCTCCAGAAAGAGGAGATAATGCGATCTACAAGATGGCACCAATTATCAATGAATTAAAAGCCCTGCATCCGAATTTAACACCACATGATTTTCTGGGTAAAGGAAGTCTGACTGTTTCCGAAATATTTTACAGCTCACCTTCTCGCTGTGCAGTTGCAGATGGCTGCAGTATCTCAATTGACCGCCGCCTGACTGCAGGAGAAAGCTGGCAGTTTGCTGTCCAGCAGGTTAAAAACTTACCGGCAGTTAATGATGCAGATGCAGAAGTAGAGATGTATAAATATGAAAGACCTTCCTATACCGGTCTGGTATATCCAATTGATTCTTATTTTCCTACCTGGTTGATTGAAGAAGATCATCCTGTCTGTCAGACGACAGTTGAAGCCTATAAAGAATTGTTTAAAGAAGATCCTCTAGTTGATAAATGGACATTTTCCACGAATGGAGTTTCAATAATGGGACGTCATGGTATTCCCTGTATTGGTTTTGGACCCGGTCACGAAGATCAGGCTCATGCACCAAACGAAAAAACATGGAAATCAGAACTGGTTAAGGCGGCTGCAATTTATGCTGTGATTCCAAAGTTATTTGTGGAAAAGTATGCCGATCAGATGCCGGAAGAAACAGAAAATCTTTTAGCTTAGTTTTTAAGGGTGCCGAACAAAAATCAAAGGAGGAATTATAAAATGGAAACTCAATTAAAAGGAAAAGATTTTATTACACTACAGGAATGGACTAAAGATGAAATTGACACTTTACTGGATGTTTCATTTGATTTAAAAAGAAAATTTGCTATGGGTGAACCCACACCATATTTAAGAGATAAAACAGCTTTTTTAATGTTTTTTGAACAGTCAACCAGAACCAGAAACTCAATGGAAGCGGGGCTGGCTCAGCTTGGTGGGCATGCTAACTTTTTAGATACCAGCACTATGCAGGTTTCTCACGGGGAAGTGGCTAAAGATACCGGTATTATTCTGGGAAGTTATGGACATGCCATTGCCTGCCGTAACTGTGTCTGGGAAATTGGTAATAAATATCTGCGCTCTCTGGCTAATCATGCAAAAGTTCCGGTGATGAACTTACAGTGTGACCTTTATCATCCAATGCAGGGGATTGCCGATTTAATGACCATTAAAGAAAAGAAAAAAGAAACTAGAAATTTAAAGGTTTCAATTATCTGGGCCTATGCCACCAGTCATAAAAAGCCTATTTCTGTACCTTTAACTCAGGCTTTACTTTTCCCACGTTATGGTATGGATGTGACCTTAGCCTATCCTGAGGGATATGAGATGCCGGATTGGGTTATCGAACAGGCTCGAGAAAATGCTGAAAAGCATAATGGAACTTTTAAAATTACTCATGATCAGGATGAAGCTTATCGTGATGCTGATATAGTTATTCCGAAAAACTGGGGCAGCTGGGTTACAAATCAGGATGATGCAGTAATTGATGATCTTTTAGAATCAAATAAACACTGGAAGTGTACAGAAGAGAGAATGGCACTTGCTGATGATGATGTAATGTATATGCATGCTTTACCTGCTGACCGGGGTAATGAAGTTGAGGATTCTGTAATTGACGGTGAACATTCAATTGTATTTACTGAGGCTGAAAATAGATTACACACTGCAAAAGCTGTAATGACCCTAACAATGGGTGGTAAGTAAAATAATTTAAAGTACCGGGTACCTGAGGATTATTTCTTTTAAGTATCTGGAGGAGGGAAATACACTTCTAAATATCCTGTGCTATTTATTTAAGGAGGTGCTGTGAAAAAAATTAAAGTAAGAGTATTTGGGCTCTAATTATTGGTCTGATAGGAAGGACTGTCCAGTAGATAATGAGAAGTTTAGCAGTTGTTTAATTGAGTCTTTGATTAAAACTTAGGAGGAGTTTAAATGAAAAAAACATTAATTATTACTTTAATTTTAGTAATGGCGATCACAGCATCCCTAACAGCAATGGCTCAGGATACAAAAGTATTGAAACTCAGCCACTTAAACCCACAGCAGCCAAAAGAAGTTGCTACAGCAGCTATGGCAGAAGTATTTAAATCAATGGTTGAGAGTGGCACCAATGGCAGTATAGAAGTAGAAATTTATCCAAATGGTGTTTTAGGAAATGAAAGAGAAAGTATGGAACAGGTTCAAAGTGGAGTTACTCAAAGTTATATAGCATCTGGTGGAGGAATGGCAACCTTCTATCCAATGTTTTCTATAGTAAATATCCCTTTCTCTATTTCTAATTATTCTGTAGCTTATGAAGTATATGACGGTGAATTTGGTCAGCAAATGTCAGCAGATATTGAAGAAAAAACAGGTTTTAAAGTACTTGGCTTTGGTGAATCGGGAGGGTTTTTCCAGCTGACAAATAGTGAACGTCCGATTAAAACCCCGGCTGATATGGAAGGTTTAAAATTTAGAACAATGACTATTCCAATTCATATGGAATTTATGCGTTCACTTGGTGCTTCACCTACTCCAATTGCCTGGGCAGAACTTTATACAGCTCTCCAGACCGGAGTAGTTGATGGTCAGCATAACCCAATCCCAATTATCAAAATTGGTAAATTGGAAGAAGTGCAGAAGTACTTAACTCTGACCAATCATATGTATACACCTTATGTCTGGGTTTTAAACTCTGACTTCTATTCCTCCTTAACTTCTGAAGAACAGGTTGTGGTTGACGAGGCGGCAAGAGTGGCTAACCTGGCTGGCCGTGGTGTTAACAGATTAATTGAAGCTTCTGATGAGGGTCTTCCTTATTTAGCAGAAGAGATGGAAGTATATAAACCTACAGCTGAAGAAATGCAGATGTTTAAAGATGCTGCAATTCCTGCTTCAATGGAATTTATTGAAGAAGAGTATGGTGAAGAAGGAGCTCAACTTGCTCAGGATTATCTTGATGCAATTGAAGCTGCTCAGGAGAAATTTGGAATGTAAATTAAAATTTAAAAGGGACAGAGTCTCTGTCCCTTTTATCAAGCTGAGGGGTGAGGGAATTGGGAAAGACTAGTATTTTTGATAAACTCGAAAACTTTGGAGATTGGCTGGGGAAAATAACTTTATTTATAGTCATAATTCTAACAGGGATTCTTGTTATTACAGTATTAACCGGAGTTTTTTTCCGCTATATAATTCGCGATTCTTTAAGCTGGACAGAAGAACTGGCCCGGTATTTAATGATCTGGGCAGCTCTACTTGCAGTCAGTGTTGGAATAAAAGACAAAGAGCACGTCGGTATTCAGCTTTTAATTAAACAGTTTCCTCCAATTATAACAAAGTTAATTACCTTTGTTGTTTATGTTATCACCATTGTTTTTTTAACAGTTTTAACTTTTAAGGGTTATCAGGTAGCAGTTAAGGCACAAAATCAGCTTTCACTTGCCCTAAATATTTCGATGTTCTGGCCTTTGATGAGTATTCCTGTTTCTGGTTTTCTGGCAATTATTCAGCAGTTTATTCAGTTGCTTTTGATCTTTAAACCGGGAATGAAAATCTCTGATATTTTAGGAGAAACAGAAGTAGATGAAGCATTACGAGAAGTAAAAGAAGTGCAGATTGAAACAGAAAAAGGTCAGGAGTGATAAAATGCTTGGAACTATAGCTATTACATTTATAGTCTTATTGTTTGCCGGGATGCCAATTGGTTTTACAATCGGTAGTGTGGCTCTGTATGCAATTTATCAGATGGATATGCCGGTTATGTTTAACATGGTACCTCAGAGGTTTTTTGCCGGTCTGGATATGTTTACTCTGATGGCTATGCCATTTTTTATTCTGGCCGGTCAGATAATGAACAAATCTGGAATCACTCACCGACTTGTTAATTTTGCCAATGTTTTAGTAGGGCATCTGAGGGGAGGACTGGCTCACGCCAATATTATTGCCAGTATTTTCTTTGCCGGGATGACTGGAGCAGCTGTTTCTGATACAGCAGCAATTGGTACAATGCTGATTCCGGCAATGGTTGAAGATGGTTATGATAAAGATTTTAGTGCTGCAGTCACTGCTTCTTCTTCAATTATTGGGCCAACAATTCCTCCCAGTAATATGATGGTGATTTATGGTTCTCTAATGGGGGTTTCTATAGCAGGGTTATTTGCTGCTGGTTTTTTACCGGGTCTTTTACTTGGTGGAATGTTAATGATTTTATCCGGATTTATTTCTAAAAAAAGAGGCTATCCTAAAAAAGACAAACGTTCTTCAATTAAAGAGATGGTAGTAGCTTTCTGGGATGCTATTTTAGCTCTTTTAATGCCAGTAATTATTCTTGGTGGTATTTTATCTGGAGTATTTACTCCAACAGAGGCTGCTTCAATTGCTGTTGCTTATGCTTTTATTGTTGGTAAATTTGTTTTTAAGTCTTTAAAGCTAAAAGATATTCCAGAGTTGCTAGAACAGACTGCAAGAACTACAGGAGTAGTATTTTTAATTATTGCTGCTGCTTCAATTCTGGGCTGGATCCTGGCGTCGGAGAGAGTGCCAGAACAAATAGCAAATATGTTTATGCAGATTAGTAATAATAAATATGTAATTTTACTTTTGATTAATTTATTAATGCTAGTTGTTGGGATGTTTATGGATATTGCTGCAGCTTTAGTAATTTTAGGACCAATATTACACCCTCTAGCTGTTAGCCTTGGGGTTCCAGCAATTCAGTTTGGAATTATTATGGTTTTATCACTAAATGTTGCTTTAATGACACCTCCAGTTGGTGCCTGCCTTTTTGTAGTTAGTGGAATTACCAAACTGTCACTTGAACAGATTTCAAAAGCTATCTGGCCCTTTATTGTAGTTGAAATTATTACCTTATTTGCGATTACCTTTATCGAACCTATTTCAATGTTTTTACCGAGATTATTGGGCTTTTAAATAAAAGAATAGAATATTTCTAATTTTAGCTTAAATACTGCCGAAAGTTAAGTTATAATCTTTTAACTTTTAGAGAACTTACTGAAGCTTTAAGTAGTATTTTTGCAGAAATAGTTTTCTAAAAATTTAGAATAATCAGGAGGTGTATACAGCTATAATAATTATAAATTAGAAAAAAATGCTTAATTGAAGAAGGTAAATTATTTTGTTGGGATAATATAATATTAAGACAAAAATAAAAAGGAGAGATTATATGCAGAATAGTATTGAGAAGCAGGAGAATTATGTTGAAGAAGAACCTTTTTATGGCTTAGATGATAATCCGCCTTTAGTTGAAACTTTGTTATTAGGTTTACAGCATATGCTTGCTATGTTTGTTGGTATTATTACCCCACCTTTAATTATTGCCGGAGTTGCTGGTTTAAATGCTGCAGAAACTGGATTCTTTGTCAGTATGGCATTAATGGTTTCTGGAGTTACAACATATATTCAGGTTACAAAGGTAGGTCCTGTTGGGTCAGGATTGCTGGCTGTTCATGGGACTTCGTTTACCTTTGTGCCAATGGCGATTGCTGCAGCAAGTGAAGGGGGTCTCCCTTTAGTACTGGGCATGGGACTCATTACTGCTCCGGTTGAGATGATATTGAGCAGATTTATCAGACAGACCAGAAAAATATTTCCTCCAGTTGTAACCGGGACAGTAGTTATGCTGATTGGTCTTGGTTTAATGGAAGTTGGTATAACAGATTTTGGTGGTGGAGCAGGAGCAGAAAACTTTGGTGCACCTCAAAATTTAATTTTAGGCCTGTTTGTTTTAACGATTATTATTATAGCTAATCGTTTTGGTAAAGGTCTAATTAAAGTTGGAGCAGTTGCTATTGGTCTGATCATAGGTTATATAGTTTCTATTCCTCTAGGTTTAGTTGATATGGCTGAAGTAGCAAATGCCGGCTGGTTTACTATTCCCAGACCCTTTAAATATGGTTTATCATTTCAGTGGAGCCATCTTCTACCCTGGGTTATGGCTTATATTATTACGACTGTAGAATCTATTGGAGATTTAACTGCAGTAGCTGAGGTTTCAGGTGAAGATGTTGCCAGTGAAGAACATATAGAAAGACTCAGTGGTGGAATCATGGCTGATGGTGTTGGTAGTGCAATCGCAGCTGTATTTAATTCTCTCCCTAACTCAACTTTCAGCCAGAACATTGGTGTTATTCAAATTACAAAGGTTGGTAGTAAAGTTGTCGGTATAGCAGTTGCCGGAATTTTATTCTTACTCGGTCTGGTTCCTAAAATTGGGGCTCTGGTTAGTGTAATGCCAAATCCCGTTTTAGGAGGAGCGACAATTGCCCTGTTTGGTATGGTAGCTACTTCTGGAATGAAGATTGTAACCAAGGGTGGATTGACTGATAGAAAGATTTTTATTTTATCTATAGCCCTAAGTTTCGGTCTTGGTGTGACATTTAGACCGGATGTTGTTGCTCAGCTGCCAGCTGTTATTTCAACTGTTTTATCCTCAGGAATTACAGTGGGTGCCATACTTGCAATTGCTTTAAACTTATTACTTCCTGAGAAAGATGAGAAAAAAATCTGTTAATAAAAAGAAAAAATTATGTTAAAAATCTGTTAATTTAAAATATTTTGTTATATAATATAAATAAGAATTAAATATTGTAAATTAGATTTCATGGACTTTCCCCATTTTAACATTTCTCTCAACTGAGATTGAGATAAATGCCGTAACCATACTTGATTTACAGGTTTAGTACTGGCAGTCGAATGCTGTCCGGGCTGGATACTGGTTTTAATCAGGGTTTAGGTTGGCAAAAATGGTGAAAGTCCATCTGTGTTCAGGATGAAGTTTTTCTAATTGAAGATTGTTTTAGATTAAGAAAAATTTTAGCAGTTTAAAGTACAGCCAGACAGAATAAATTTTATTAAATCTTAATTATGGAGGTGCAGTAATGGCTTTTAAACATGTTAATAAAGGTGTCAAAAGAGTTGATGCCTATGAGAAAGTTACCGGTAAGGCCAAATTTGGAGCAGATTTAGAATTTGCTAATATGCTTCAGGCAAAAGTTTTAAGAACTGAATATCCTCATGCTAAAATTCTTAATATTGATACTTCTGAGGCAGAGAAAATGCCCGGGGTAAAAGGAGTATTTACCGCCAGAGACATTCCCAATAATCTTTTTGGAGTAATTGTTCAGGATCAGCAAGTGCTGGCTGAGGAAAAAGTTGTGCTGGCAGGAGATGGTGTAGCAATGGTGGCAGCGGAAAGTGAAAAAGAAGCTGCGGCAGCTATAGAAAAGATAAGAGTTGATTATGAAGAACTGGAAGGGGTATTTGATCCTCTAGATGCCCGACAAGAAGGAGCTCTAAAATTACACCCGGAAAAAGATGATAATCAGGTGATTCATCACCCACTGAGGAAGGGAGATGTAGCTCAGGGTTTTGCAGAGGCAGATGTAATCTTAGAAAGAGAGTATACAACTCAGTTTATTGAACATTCATATCTGGAGCCAGAAGCAGTTGTGGTTGTCCCTAACGAAGAGAATCATCTGGTTTCTGTTTATGGTTCTATTCAGAATCCCTATGCAACCCGAAACGCGGTTTCTTCCGTTCTGGAAGTTGAACTGGCTGAGGTTAGAGTTATTCAAAATCATATTGGTGGTTCATTTGGAGGTAAGGATGAGGTTGTTTCAGCAATGGCTGCCCGGGCAGCAGTTATGGCCCTTGCTACCGGCAGGCCAGTAAAGATGGTTAATTCGCGTGAAGAATCATTTACTGAAAGTTATAAGCGTCATCCTTATCATTTAACATATAAGCTGGGAGCTACAAAAGAGGGAAAGCTAACAGCTATGGAAATTGAAGCTGTTGCAGATAGTGGTGGTTATGCCTGTCAGACTCCCTTTGTAACCTGGCGCAGTGTGGTTCAGGCGACAGGCCCTTATGAAGTTGCAAATGTAAAGACTGATACCTATGGCTATTATACCAATAATCCTTATACAGGGGCTATGCGTGGTTATGGTTCACCCCAGGTGATTTTTGCTCAGGAGTCACTGATGGATGAACTGGCTGAAGAACTTGAGATTTCACCTGTGGAACTGAGAAAGAAAAATATGTATCAGCAGGGCTCAGTTACAGCAAGTGGTCAGAAACTGGACAGACATACTGTTTCTTTAAATGAAGTAATGAATAAAGCAATGGAAGCTATTGATTATAAGAAAAAGTATGAGCAATATTCAAAGAAACAGCCCGGTGATAAAAAACGTGGAATTGGCCTTTCTATTTCCTTTAGAGGCTGCAGCCTGGGGGCAGAAGCAATTGATGCAGCGGCTTCTGTGATTCAGATTAATAAAGACGGAAGTGTAGCAGTTTATAGTGGTCTGGCAGAAAATGGCCAGGGTCTAAAAACTATTTTTTCTCAGATAGCTGCTGAAATCCTGGGTGTGCCAATGAATGAGGTTGAGTTTAAAGAACTGGATACGAGTTTTACTCCAGACAGCGGCTCAACAGTTGCTTCTCGTGCTACCTTAATTGGTGGAAATGCGGTTAAAGATGCTGCTGAAAAATTAAAACAGAGAATAATTGATTTTTCTGCTGATAAATATGATTTAAGTGCAGAAGAACTGGCATTAAAAGATGGTTTTTTATATGATGGCCAGGGTAACAGACTGGCTACTTTTGCTGATTTGACAGGCGAAATGGGCAATAGCGGTATTTTGATGTCAGCTTATGGCTGGTACAAATCTCCTCCAATTTCCTGGGATGAAGAAAAAGGTTGTGGTAACCCTTACTTTACCTATGTTTATGGCTGTCAGATAGCTGAGGTTGAAGTTGATACTGGAACTGGAGAATTAAGTGTAATCAATATGGCTGCAGCTCATGATGTTGGGCGGGCAATTAACCCCGAAAATGTTAAAGGTCAGATTTATGGTGGTGTAATGATGGGGCTTGGTTATGGAATTATGGAAGAACTGGAATTAAAAGATGGAGTTATCCAGGGAACTAATTTTCATGATTATATGATACCGACCATTAAAGATATGCCTGATATTAAACCTGTGATTGTAGAAAATCCTGATCCAGATGGCCCTTTTGGCGCTAAATCGATTGGAGAACCAACATTAGAACTTGGAAGTGCAGCAATAGCAAATGCAGTAGCTCATGCCTCAGGTAAGAGAATTAGGTCTCTTCCCCTTAACTTAGAGCGGGTTTTAATCGGTCGTGCTCTGCATAAGGGAGGTAAATAATAATGGTAGAATATCAATTACTTAGAGCGCATAGTTTGGATGAATTATTAGAAATACTGGACGAAAAAGAGAATGTACAAATTTTAGCTGGTGGAACTGATTTAATGGTTGATCTTCACCATCAGGATGATAAATTTGAAAAAATAGATTATCTGCTCGATATTACAGCTGTTAATGAACTTAAAGGAATTAAACTCGGAAATAAAAAGGGCGAAATTGGGGCACTTACTACACATGCTGAACTGGTAAACAGTCCTGCAATAAACGAAAAACTGCCTTTTATTGCGGCAGCAGCCAGCAGTATTGGTTCAACTCAGATTAGGAACAGAGCTACAATTGGTGGTAATCTGGCTAATGCAGCTGCCTGTGCTGATTCTTTTTCACCATTAATTGCGCTGGAGGCAGAAGTTGTGCTGAGGTCAAAAGGAGGAGCCCGAAAAATTTTACTGGAGGACTTTGTGGAGTGGCCATATCAGACAATAATAAAAGCTGATGAAGTATTAGAAAAAATTATTTTTGCGATGCCAGAAGGTGAATATTACAGCAGCTACCAAAAAATTGGACGCCGCAAAGCTTTAAGTATTTCGAGGATTTCTTTGACTCTTTTAGCTGAGGTAGAAAATGGATCGGTAAAAAAAGCCCAGGTTGCATCTGGTGCTGCAACTCCTTTTCCTGTTCCTTTTAGAAAGGTTAATAAATATTTAAATGGGAAAAACTTTGCAGCAATTAATCCGGTTGAAGCCGGCAATATTGCAGCCGATGAGATGGTAGGTATTACCGGGGAAAGATGGTCAACCCCTTATAAACGGCCTGCTCTAGGGAAACTGGTGGAAAGAGCAGTTGAAGATTTACTTGAGGAGGCAGGATATAATGGCTAAGTTAGATGTAGAATTGAAAGTTAATGGCGAAGATTATAAATTGCAGGTAGGTAGTCAGGAGAGACTGCTGGATACAATTAGGGAACAGTTAAAACTGACTGGAACTAAAGAGGGCTGCAGTGTTGGGGAATGTGGTGCCTGTACGGTGATTGTCGATGATCAGGCAGTTAATTCCTGTATGGTGCTGACAGCTCAGGTTGATGGCAGTAAAATTATTACAGTTGAAGGTTTGGAGTCAAAAAGTGGACTTCACCCCCTGCAGAAAGCTTTTATTGAAAAACAAGCTGTCCAGTGTGGTTTCTGTACTCCGGGAATGCTGATGTCAGCACTGGCTTTATTAAATACCAATCCTGAGCCGAGTAAAGAAGAGATTAAAACAGCTCTGGAAGGTAATCTATGTCGCTGTACAGGTTATCAACAGATAATTGATGCAGTTGAGATGGCTGCCGAGGAATGGGGTGGTTGAGTTGAGCAGAATTTTAATCAAAAATGTTAAAGAAATCATTACAATGAATAAAAATCGGGAGCGGCTTAAAAATGCTGACCTTTTGATTGAAAATGGAAAAATTACCAGAATGGGTAGAGGTATTGAAATTGAAGAAGAAATTGATCGAATTATTAATGGTCGCGATTACTTTTTATTTCCCGGTCTGATTAATCTGCATCATCATTTTTATCAGGCCTTAACCCGTAATCTTCCTGACGCTCAGGAATCAGAACTTTTTGACTGGTTAAAATATCTTTATCCTATCTGGTCCCGGGTTAATCCGGATGCAGTTTACTATTCAACCCTGCTGGCAGCAGGAGAGCTTTTAAAAACTGGCTGTACAACTACCAGTGATCATTTTTATGTTTTTCCAAAATCTCAACCTGATAATTTGATTGATAACCAGTTTGAAGCTGCTAAAGAAATAGGAATTCGCTTCCATGGAACTCGAGGTAGTATGTCTTTAAGTGAAAAAGATGGAGGTCTTCCTCCAGATTCAGTTGTTCAGACTGATGCCGAAATTCTTAAGGATTCCAGAAGAGTAATCGAAAAATATCATGACAGATCTCCTTTTGCTATGCAGCGGGTAGCTTTAGCTCCCTGTTCGCCTTTTTCGGTGACTGAAGAGCTGATGATAGAGTCTGTTGAGCTGGCCCGGGACTATGGCGTTAAGGCCCATACTCATCTGGCTGAAACCAGAGATGAAGAAGAGTTTGTTTTAGAAAAAACAGGTCTTAGACCACTGGCTTATATGGAGAAACTGGGATGGGTTGGCAGTGATATCTGGTATGCCCACGGGGTTCATCTAAATAGTGATGAGCTGGCCCGGATGGCTGAAACTGGAACTGGAGTTTCCCACTGTCCGGTTTCTAATATGAAGCTTTCTTCTGGAGCTGCAAAGGTACCGGAGATGATAAAAAAAGGAGTACCCGTTGGTCTGGGAGTTGACGGCAGTGCCAGCAATGATTCTTCAAATATGATTTTAGAGATGAAGGCTGCCTTTTTGATGCACCGGCTGGTCCACGGGATGAAATCAATTACAGCCGAAGATGTGCTGGCTTTAGCCACCAATGGTGGTCGTGATGTTTTATCTCAGCCGGAAATTGGAAGTCTGGAAGTTGGTAAAGCAGCAGATATGTTTCTGGTTAATTCTAAAAGGCTTGGTTTTGCCGGTGGCTTATATGATCCAGTTTCAGCTATTGTCAATACAGGAGATACTCAGATTGTTGACTATACAATTGTCAATGGAGAGATAGTAGTTGAGGACGGTGAGTTGACTCGAGTTAATGAGGAAGAGATTATAACAAAAGCTAATTCTATTTCTGCTGAGATGGTTAATGGCTAAGAAAGGAGTGGTTTTTTGCTCTTATTAACAAATGGAACAGTGATTACTCATGACCAGGAAAATCGGATTATCAAAAATGGAGCAGTTTTAATAGATGGGGGAGAAATTAAGGCTTTAGGAGAAACTGAGCTTTTAAAATCAAAGTATTCGGAAGCTGAAGTTAAGGATGTAGAGGGTAAAGTAATTATGCCGGGTATGATTAATACCCACATGCATATTTACAGTACTTTTGCCCGGGGGATGGACTTAAAAACAGATCAACCTCCCCGTCATTTTTTAGAAATTTTAGAGAAGATGTGGTGGAGAGTTGACAGTACTCTAAAGGCAGATGATATTTATTTCAGCGCCCTTTATGCATTTTTGACAGGTTTAAAGCAGGGGGTTACTTCTGTTTTTGACCACCATGCAAGCTATGGCCAGGTTAGATACAGCCTCGATTTGATTGCTAAAGCAGTGGAAGAACTCGGGATTAGAGCAGATCTCTGTTACGAAATTTCAGACCGCAATGGTCCAGAGCAGTCTCAGGATTCGATTGCAGAAAGCGAGAACTTTTTGCGCAAGATTAGGGAAAAAAATTTAGATCATTTAAATGGAAGAATTGGACTGCATGCTTCTTTCACCTTAGAGGACGAGACTTTAGAGCAAGTTTCGGCTCTGGCAGATGACCTGGACAGTTCTTTTCATATTCATGTTGCTGAGGGTCAGACTGATTTAGAAGACAGCAGACTTAGAGGTTATAATGGAGCTGTCAGAAGGCTTGATCAGTATAATATCTGGCGGCCGGGAACAATGGCTATCCACGGTGTGCATCTGCAGGAAGGTGAGCTGGAGATTTTAAGAGATAATGATTGTTATCTGATTAATAATCCGGAATCTAATATGGGTAATGCAGTTGGAGCAGCTCCGTTAAAAGAGGCACTTGATAAAGGCTTGAAAGTTGGACTGGGAACTGATGGTTATACAACTGACATGTTTGAGAGTATCAAGTTTGCTAATTTAATTCTCAAACATCAGAATCGGGATCCTCGTCTGGGCTGGACTGAAATTCCTCAAATGGTATTTAAGACTAATGCAGAGCTGGCAACAGAAACTTTTGGGCCCCGTCTGGGAGTTTTAGAAGCAGGAGCAGCTGCAGATATTATTGTGGTGGATTATAAATCACCGACTGAGATAAATAGTGATAATACCTATGCGCATATTTTATTTGGAATCAATGGTGGAATGGTTGATACGACAATTGTAAAAGGAAGAATTTTAATGGAAAATCGGGAGGTGCAGGTAGTTGATGATGAGAAAATCACCCATGAAACAGGAGAGCAGGCAGACGATTTCTGGCGTAGATTTTAAAGAATATTTTCAGCCAGAAAGTATTCAAAAAGCTCTAGAAATTAGGGCAGAATATGGGGATCAAATTGAAGTAGCTGCAGGTTCGACAGATTTACTGGTTGCAAATTACGAAAAATTGCACGAAATTAAATACTGGCTGGATCTGGTTAAGCTGGATCAACTGAAAAAAATTGAGGTTATAGATAATGAGCTTCATATTGGAGCAATGGTAACTCATTTACAGCTGATGAAGTCAGACTTAATTAAGAAAAATCTGGCAGTGCTGGCTGCAGCAGCTGAAGATGTTGGTTCACCGCAGATCAGAAGTCGAGGAACAATTGGTGGTAATATATGTACTTCTTCTCCGGCAGGCGATCTCTTAGCTCCACTGTTAAGTTATGGAGCCAGTTTTAAACTGCAGAGTACAGAAGGAGAACGAATTGTAAAAGCAGAAGAATTTTTTACAGGACCAAAAAGAAATTCAATGGAAACAGACGAACTTTTAACTGAAATTATAATTCCACTTACAGATAATAAAAGAGAAGGTTCCTGGATTAAAGTTGGACGGAGGAAAGCACTTGTTATTTCTACTTTAACTCTGGCTGTTGTACTGGAATTTGAAGGAGAAAAAATTGTTAAGGCAGGTATTGCAATGGGTTCAGTGGCTCCAACCCCGGTCAGACTGAAGGGAATAGAAGCCGTAATGGTAGATCAGAAACTTACAGATCTGGATTATAAAGCTCTGGGTAGAGAAGTTAAAGCAAGTATTAATCCGATTGATGATTTAAGAGGAACTAAAGAATACAGAGAAGATGTTGCAGTTGATGTGATGGTTAGAGCTTTAAAAGAGATAGAAAGGAAGGTGAGCAGCTGATGCAGATTACTTTAACAGTTAATGGAGAGCAAAGAGAGTTGGAAGTTACTCCCTATACCAGGCTGCTCGACTTATTAAGAGAAGATCTCGGTTTGACAGGAGTCAAGGAGGGCTGTGGCAAGGGCGAATGTGGTGCCTGCACAGTTATCATGAATGGAGAATTAACTGCTTCCTGTCTGGTACCTGCACCTCAGGCAGATCAGGCTGAGATTATAACAGTAGAGGGTTTGGGCACCAGGGATAATCTACATCCAATTCAGGAATCATTTGTAGAAGCAGGTGCAGTACAGTGTGGTTATTGTATTCCAGGAATGGTGCTGGCTGGTAAAAGACTTCTGGATGAAAATCCCAAACCAACAGAAAAAGAAGTTCGCTATGGACTTTCCGGTAATATTTGTCGCTGTACAGGTTATGCTAAGATTATCGATGCCGTAATGCTGGCAGCAGATAAACTTGCTGTTGAAGGAAGTGATAGTAATGACTGATCAAAGTAAGAGAATTAAAGATTATTTTTGCAAGCATACAACCCGCTGTACAATAGAGGGAGTAAAAAAGAGTAAGCGTTTTGTCGGCCATGATGTCCTTAAAGCAGATGCCTGGGATAAGGTAACAGGTGATGCAGTATATCCTGATGACATCAGTTTCGATGATATGCTATACATTAAAATTAAACGGGCAGTTCACCCACATGCAATTTTAAAAGATATTGATATTTCTCGAGCCAAAAAGGTTCAGGGAGTAGTTGATATCATAGTTGCCGAAGATATTCCTGATGTCAGACAGTTTGGTTTAATTATTCGTGATCAACCGGTTTTAATTGCCCCAGGAGAAAAGATGCGCTATATGGGAGATGCTCTGGCAATTGTAGTTGCCGAAACTAAAGAAGCAGCCAAAAAGGCCAGGGATTTAATTAAAGTTAAAGTTGAAGAATTAGAAGTGATCACTGATCCGTTTAGAGCTATGGAAGATGATGCTCCAAATATTCATCCTGATGGTAATATTGTAATAACTCACCATTTAAATCGTGGTGATGTTGATACAGCTTTTAAAGATTCAGCAATAGTAGAAGAAAATCGCTATCAGACTCAGTTTATTGATCAGCTGCCGATGCAGAATGAAGCTGGGGTTGCTCTTTATGATGAACGCCATGGGGTTGTTGATATCTGGGCTGCAACTCAGTGGCTGCATGATACTCAGGCTGATGTGGCTCAGTCTCTAAGATTATCAAAAGATCAGGTTAGAATTATTCAGCCTACTATTGGTGGAGCCTTTGGAAAAAAAGAAGATGTTTCGGTTCATATTCATCTGGCAATTGCGGCCATGAGGACAGGAAGACCGGTCAAACTCTGTTTTACCAGAGAAGAATCAATGATTACCCAGTCGAAACGGCATCCAATTACAATTATAAATAAAACAGGTGTAGACAGGGATGGTTACTTAACTGCCTGGGAAACTAAATTTATTGGGGATACGGGAGCCTATGCCTCAAGTGGACCTGCAGTTGTGCATAAAGGAATGTACCATGCTACAGGACCATATAACTGTCCCAATTTACGTGGAGTTTCTCATGCGGTTTATACAAATAACACCTATGCCGGTGCAATGCGTGGTTTTGGTACTGCCCAGGGAGCTTTTGCTTATGAACAGCAGATGGATATCCTGGCTCATAAATTAAATATGGATCCAGCTGAATTTAGACTCAAAAATATTTACAAAAAAGATTCAATTACTCCTAACGGTCAGCAGCTAACTCACAGTGTAAATGCTGAAGAAACAATTAAACGAGTGATGGAGCTCAGTGACTGGAAAGGAGGCAGAAAATAATGAAAAAATTTGGACGCGGAATGGCAACAATTATGTTTGGATTTGGTTATGGCGAGGGTTTTCCTGATCATTCAATTGCTTCGATTGAAATTAAAGAAGATGAGAGAATAGTTATTAGAACAGCGGCAGCAGATGTCGGACAGGGAGTTATTACAACAGTAATTCAAATTGCTGCTGAAATTTTAAGGATCAATCCTAATTATTTCGAAGTTGTTCAGGGTGATACCCATAAAACAAAAAATTCTGGCTCAACTTCTGCCACCAGACAGACTTATTTTACCGGGAATGCAGTTAAAAAAGCTGCCGAAGATATGCTGGCTAATCTTTATCACTATGGAAGTCTTGAATTTCGCAGCAATCATCCCGAAATTGCAATTGAAGATGGAAAAATCTATATGTATGATGATCCTGATGACTATATAACTTACTGGGAAATGGCTGAAAGAGTTAAAGAAAGAGGCGAAAAACTGGAAGCAGAGGGGAGCTTTTTCCCGGTGACTTATAGTCCTGATGAGAATGGTCAGGCTGATAAAGTTTATGTTGCCTATACTTTTCTTTCTCAGGTGATTGATATTGAAATAGATACTGATACCGGTATAATTGATCTTTTAGATGTTTATTCTGCTATTGATTTAGGAAAAGCAATTAATCCTAAAAATGTGGAAGGACAGATTGAAGGTGGAACTGTACAGGGGCTGGGAATGGGAATGATGGAAGATCAGGTTATCCGTAATGGTAAAACCTTAAATGCAGGCATGACTGATTATCTTGTGCCGACAAGTGTTGATGTACCTAAATTTAAACACTATCTGGTTGAAGAAGAAGATTCCGAAGGCCCATTTGGAGCAAAGGGTGTAGGAGAGCCGACTTTGATTGCGGCAGCACCAGCTCTGGCAAATGCAGTTTATGATGCAATCGGTGTTAGATTTTTTGATCTACCAATTAGTCCTTCTAAAATTAAAAAGGCTTTAAAAGAAAAGGAAGAAAATAGCTGATGACTAATAATTATCTAATTACTGGAGAAAAAGGGGTTGGCAAATCATCACTGCTGACCCAGCTGCTCCAGCAGGTGGATCTAAAAATAGCAGGTTTTGCAGTTGCCAGAATTAGGGCCAAAAATGGAAAGCCATTAGTATTTAAACTAAATCAAGCCTCAGAATTGATGGAAAAAGGGGCTGCTGCTTTAATTAAAACTGCAGAAACTGATTTTTCAGCAGCGGAGCTTGTAGCCCGGGATCAGCAGGAGGCAAAAAGCTGTCAGGAAACCTTTGCACTTTTTGAAGGTGCTCCAAAAACGTTAAATCTTTCAGCTGCAGCAGGTGATTCACTTAAGCTTTTAAGACATCAAAAAATTTTCGCCTATCGTGAAGTTACTTCTGATAATTTTAATATCCAGACTGATGTTTTTAATAACTTAGGTTTTGAACTCCTGGACCAGTCGGGTGAGATTGTTGTAATGGATGAATTGGGGCGATTTGAACTGAAAGCAGAAAAATTTCAGAAAAAAGTATTTTCTTTGCTTGATTCAGAAAAAATTGTCATCGGAGTTATAAAAAATGAATCAAACCCATTTCTGGATAGAATTCGCCAGAGAGATGATCTAAAAATTTATGAATTAACAGCATCAAACCAGGAGCAGAGAAGAAAAATTTTAGTTGATATTTTAGAAAATTTAAAAAATAATAATCAAGATAAGCTTTAACATTAAATAAAAATAAATAGGAGAGTGGAAAAAATGGCTGATATAAGTGTTAAACTATTTGATCTGACTTTAAAAAATCCGGTGATGCCGGCAGCTGGCCCACCAATCAAAGATGCAGAAATGGCTAAAAAAGCTAAAGATGGAGGAACAGGAGCAATTGTAACTAAAACAATTTCTACTGAAGCAGCAGAAGTGCCAAGGCCTAATATGGCACAGACCCGCGGTGGATTTATGAATACAGAACTCTGGTCAGAAATGGGACCCGATCACTGGCTCAAAAATGAATATCCTCAAATTAAAGAATTAGGTTTACCGGTAATAGTCGGGCTTGGCTACAGTGCAGAACAGATTAATGAGCTGGTAAAAAAGACGGAGCCTTATGCAGATGCTTTTGAGCTATCTACACATTATTTAGGCAGTGATACTTCACCAGTTGTAAAAAGTATTAAGGCAGCTAAAAAAGCTACTGATAAGCCTGTTATGGTCAAGTTAAGTCCACAGATTGATATTCCTAAATTTGCAAAAGCTGCCGAAGAGGCAGGAGCCGATGGTCTTGTTTTGATCAATTCTTTTGGCCCAACACTTGATTTTAATATTGAAAGCGGAAAACCACTAATGGGTAGTGAAGATGGTTACGGATGGCTTTCGGGTGAAGCAATTTTCCCACTTGCCTTAAGAGCTGTTTTTCAGGCTGTAAAAACGGTTGATATTCCGGTTCTTGCAGTTGGTGGAATTTCCACTGGAGAAGATGCAGTTAAAATGATAATGGCAGGAGCCAGTGCGGTTCAGACCTGTACAGCTGCTATACTTAAAGGCCCTAAAATTTATGGTAAAATTGCTAAAGAAATTAATGATTACCTGGAAGAACATGATTATGATAATTTGGATCAGATTAGAGGTCTGGCTCAAAAAGCAGCACCAGAAAAAGCCAATTACAGGACGAAAGTTCCAGAGATTATTAGAGAAAGTTGTACCGGTTGTCGCCTCTGTATTACCAGCTGTGTTTATGATGCAAATTATCTAGACGATGACAATAAAATTGTAATTGATGCAGCTAAATGTGCTGGCTGTGGACTATGTGTAACTCGCTGTAATTTTGATGCCTTAAAACTGGCTTAATAAAGAAAGAGAAAGGGGGGAGCTTATCTTGAAACAGGAAATATTAAGGCAGGCTCGCGGTCTGGTAAAGGCAGATAAAGTGTTTAAAAATGCAGTAATCGTAGACGTTTTTAATGAAAGATTGATTGAAAACGATATTGCAGTTGCAGATGGGATTATTATTGGAATTGGTGATTATGAAGGAAAAGAAGAAATTGATTTAGGAGGGAGAATTGTTACTCCTGGTTTGATTGATGCTCATCTGCACATTGAGTCTTCGATGACCAATGTAGATGAATTTGCCCGAGTGATTATTCCCAGAGGAACTACTACAATTGTTGCTGATCCTCATGAAATTGCAAATGTTGCTGGTCTGACAGGAATTAAATATTTACTTAAAGCTGGAAATGCTCAACCCTGGAATTTTAATTTAATGCTTCCTTCCTGTGTTCCGGCATCAAAATTTGAAAATTCTGGTGCAGAATTATCGGCAGCAGATTTAAAGACTTTAATTGACGAAAAAGGAATTTTTGGTCTGGGAGAGGTAATGGACTTTCCCTCAGTAATTAATGGTGAGTCTGGAATCTGGGATAAGATTGAAATGGCTGCTGATTTATTTAAGGATGGTCATTCGCCAGGGCTTTCAGAAAAAGATTTGAATGCTTATTTACTGGCAGATATTGAAGCTGATCATGAAGCTACAACAGCTGCTGAAGCAATTGAAAAAGTGGCTAAGGGAATGTATATCATGATTAGAGAGGGATCGGTAACCAGAGATCTAGTTAGTCTGCTGCCAGCGGTCAACAGCAGTAATTCTTCTCGTTTTATGTTTGCAACAGATGACAGACATCCAGGAGATTTAATAAAAGAAGGACAGATTGACTTTGCAGTTAGAAAAGCAATACAGTATGGGCTCTCACCTTTGAGGGCGGTTAAGCTGGCAACCATTAATGCTGCTCAGGCACTGGGAATTAAAAAAATCGGTGCTGTTGCTCCAGGATACAGAGCAGATTTGCTGGTTTTCGATAATTTAAGAGAATTTGCTGTAAAAAAAGTTTACAAAGATGGCCGCCTGGTGGCTGAAGATGGTACTCTGTTAAAGTCAATTGATGATAAGATTTCACTTGATAAAGACGATTTTATGAATAAAGATATTGAAGAAAAAATTTTCAATTCGGTTAGAATTGGCAATATTTCAGAAAGTGATTTTCGTCTGCCTGCAGCTAAGAAATATCGGGTAATAGAATTAATTAAAGATCAGGTAGTAACAGGAAAATCAATTTATCACACAGAGGCAGAATATGATGACGAACCACCTGCAATTGAATTAATTGGACACAATTTGGTTAAGTTGGCGGTTGTAGAAAGACATCATCGAACTGGCAATGTTGGTCTGGGACTTTTGCGTAATTTTGGCCTGCGTCGGGGAGCAATTGCGACTTCTATTGGTCATGATGCTCATAATATTGTTGTGGCAGGGTTGGGAGCTAGAGACATGGAACTTGCAGTGCGTGAGATTGAAAAAATGCAGGGGGGATTGGTAATAGTTGTGAATGGAAAAGTAGAAGCGACCCTCCCACTACCAGTTGCAGGGTTAATGGCTGTTAAGTCGGTTAAAGAAGTAGCAAATCGTTTAGAGAAGATGCGTGAAATTGCAAATAGCCTTGGTGTCAATCGTGATGGGCCATTTATGACTTTATCTTTTATGGCATTAACGGTTATTCCTGAGTTGAAATTAACTGATCAGGGACTATTTGATGTTAGTAAATTTGAAAATGTTGAGTTAATTATAGAATGATTTAAAGCCTGTTTAAAATAATCTATTTATGTATTTTTATGGTCTGAATTCAAAACTTTATTGACAAGCTGCTTAAGTTTATCTATAATAATAGATGGAATTAAAGTCAGATCATTATTTTTAAAATATATAAATATTTCAGCTTAAAATTAAATTTTAAATAGGCCTCGTATAATTGTGATGATATGGTTCACAAGTTTCTAGTGTCAGCCGATAACTGACAACTATGAGGGAAATAAATTAATCTAACTGCTTTTTAATTGGAAAAAGTTTATTTAATTGTAGAGATGTTTTTAGGTAGAAAGCAGGAGATTAGTTTATACATGGAGCCCATGTTTTATCTTTCGGATTTAACCCGGGAAGGTAGATTCCTCTTAGTTGAGGTATCTATTTTCTCGGGTTTTTTGTTATTATTTATATAATGGCCTAATGCTGAGCCGACCACGCGTCTTATAATGAAGGGCAGTGTGACGGCCTCGATGGCCTAATGCTGAGCCGACCACGCGTCTTATAATGAAGGCTCAGTGAAGAAAGGTGGTGAAAACTTTAATTTTAGTTTTTAGATATCTAGAAAAATAGGTGTTTGCAAAATAGGCAAAGAAAATAGTGAAAAACTGTAAGTGATGGGTTTAGTTCAATTTTTAGATTTAAAAAAATTGAATAAGGAAATGTTCTAATAAAATTAGACATGACAAAATGAACCTATGAATACAGGTTTTAAAAAAGATATTAAAAGATTTAAATTCTAAGCAATTAGTGATCTTAAAGATTTAATATTTTCTGGTTTACCCATT